>CALJXB010000088.1 GCA_937974415.1 uncultured Kiloniellales bacterium | reverse complement strand
CGCCCGGCCGCTTATTGCTTGATCAACTGACCGCGGATCTCGCCGGGGCCGTTCAGCTCGGTGTGGACATTGAGGTACCACAGGCCATCCATCAAATGCTGGGCCTGCTCCGCACTGATCTGGGCCGTGCCAGTGAGCTTGCCGACGGTCTCGCTGGTGTTGTCGATGTTGACCGCGATGTCGCCCGCCTCGCCGTGGCCCGCGGGCCCGTGAATGTGAATCGCCGTGATTGCGCCGGAGAGCGAGTAATATTCGATGACCCAGGCGATCTCGTTGCTATCGGTCTCCAGGGTGACATAGGCGCGGCCGCCGGCTTCGGCGACAGCCGTCGGCGCCGGGACCGCTTGGTCCTGGTCCATCATGGCCTCGAACTTGACGACCTCCGCCCTGGCCGGCGCGGCCAGCAGGAAGAGTCCGACAAACGGCAGGGCGAGCAGCGAGGCACGGGCGAGTCTTTTCAAATCCACAACTTGCTTCATCTGTCGCATGGCTATCTCCACCGTATCATGGCTAAGTCTTCGCTATAACGTCTGTTGCGCCGCAAATCTTGTGTTTCAAGGAACGCGTCCCCTGGACCTCTAGTCGGCCCCGGAGAGTTCCTCGAGGCAGTTGGCATACTCGGTGGTGCCCGGATCGTAGCCCTCCTCGAGGCAGGCCTCCTCGGCCGCAGGATCCGAGCCGATCTTCTTATCGCAACCCGCACTCAGCAACACAAGCGCCGCCGCCAGCATCAAAAGTCTTGCGCTCATCATCCCTCTGCCCCCTATCCTCGCACGCCTTGCGCGATCCTAACCAAGACGCTGCGGTCATGGAAGGTCGCTTGGGCAAAACGGCGAACCGGCCACGACACTTTTTCTGTCCCCTCCGCCGCGCCCTGTGGTAAAGGGCGCGGGTGGTATCGGCTATCGGCCCCGCCCCGGGGGCACCAGGAGGATCGCGTCATGGATACGGTCAGCTTCACCCGCATGGATCAGGGCACGGCGGAAGACTACGCCCTCATCGCGCGTCTCGAGGAGAAGCACAAGCAGGCCAACGACTTGGCCGACAGCGTGCTCGGCCTATTGAGGTCCATGAAGGGCCCGACTTTCGGTTTCCGGGTCGACCGATACGAACACTCCCTGCAGACCGCGACCCGGGCGCTCAAGGACGAGGCGGACGAAGACATGGTGGTGGCGGCGCTGCTGCACGACATCGGCGACGTCTATGCGCCGGACAATCACAGCGAGTTCGCCGCGGCGGTGCTGCGGCCCTACGTCAGCGAAGAGGCCTACTGGGTGGTCAAGCACCATGGCCTGTTCCAGGGCTACTACTTCTACCACCACATAGGGCGTGACCGGGACGCCCGCGAGCAGTTCCGCGGCCATCCCCATTTCCAGGCGTGCGTGAATTTCTGCGAGCGCTGGGACCAACGCGCCTTCGACCCGGACTACGACACCCTGCCGCTCGAAACCTTCGAGCCCACGGTGCGCCGGGTCTTCGCGCGCACGCCCCCCTTCGCCGACTGACGGGACGGGAAAACATTCTCTGTGTGCGTGCGCCGCTACTGGGCCGCGGCGGGGATCAGGCGAGCCTCGGGATGGGCCGGGATATTGCGCTCCTTGCGCGGCGTGCGGCCGAAGAAGTCGCGGTAGCACTTGGAGAAGTGGGAGGCCGAGACGAAACCGCAGGCGAGCGCCACGTCGATCACCGACATGTTGGTCTGCAACAGCAGCAGGCGCGCCTTGTGGAGCCGGAGCTCCAGGTAGTAGCGCGCCGGCGAGCGGCTCAGATACTTGCGGAACAGGCGCTCGAGCTGGCGGGTCGATAGGCAGGCTTGCCTGGCCAGTTCGGCGCGGGACATGGGCTCCTCGAGGTTCTTCTCCATCAGCTCGATGACCGACAAGAGCTTGGGGTGGCGCACGCCGAGCCGCGCCGGCAGGGACATGCGCTGGTGGTCGCGCTCGTCGCGGATGCGCTCGTGCATCAGCTGATCGGCCACGGCGGCTGCCAGTTCGTGACCGTGCTGGCGGCTGATCACGTTCAGCATGAGGTCGATGGCCGCAGTCCCGCCCGAGCAGGTGAAGCGCTTGCGGTCGATCTCGAACAGCTCGGCCGTCACCTCGACGTCGGGAAAGTCCTCAAGGAAGCCGGCCAGGTTCTCCCAGTGAATGGTACAGCGGTGGCCGTCCAGCAGGCCGGCCCGGGCGAGGATGTGGCTGCCGGTGCACATGGCGCCGATGTCGAGGCCCCGGCGGCCCATGCGGCGCAGCCACGAGACGATCTGCCGGTCATCGAAGCGCTGGATATCGATGCCGCCGCAGACCACGGCACAGTCGATGTCGTTGGCGGATCCGAGCTCGCTGTCGGCCTCGACCGAAAGGCCGCTCGACGCGCGCACCGGCCGGCCGTCGGTCGAAAGGAAGCGCCAGCGGTAGAGCTCGCGGCCGGCCATACGGTTGGCGAGGCGCATGGCCTCCACCATGGACGTGAAGGAGATCAGCGAGAACCGCGGGATCAGGATCAGGCCGATCCTCTGCGGCAATTCACGCGGTGGGTTTCCGAACATCGGCGCTCTCGGCTCGCTGCTCCCCGGTCGCAGGCGTGTTGGGCCCGGACAGAGCACTGTCGCACAAAGTGGCGATGTCGCGAAGAGAAAGTTTTATGCCGTGAACACGCTAGCCCTATCGGCGGCCTTCGGGTTGCTGAGAGCGCGAAACGCCGCAGCAAGGGGGCAAGCCTTGTCCGCTCGCGGCGGCTGCACTAGGGTCTGTTCTCGGGGACTTATAGGGTGAGGTATGGGGCGCCATGACGGCCCGCTATTCCATTTTCAGCCTGCTGCGAAACGCGCTCTCTTACCATGAGAACTGGCCCGCGGCCTGGCGCTCGCCGGAGCCCAAGGCGTCCTACGACGTGGTCATCGTCGGCGGCGGCGGGCACGGCCTCGCCACCGCCTACTATCTCGCCAAGGAACACAAGATCACCAACGTCGCCGTGCTCGAGCGCGGCTGGCTGGGCGGCGGCAACACCGGGCGCAACACCACCATCGTGCGCTCGAACTATCTGTGGGACGAAAGCGCCGCCCTTTACGAGCACGCCCTCAAGCTCTGGGAAACCATGAGCCAGGAGCTGAACTACAACGTCATGTTCAGCCAGCGCGGCGTCTTGAACCTGGCCCACAACCAGCACGACCTGCGCGAACTGTCGCGACGGGTCAACGCGAACCGCCTGAACGACGTCGATTCCGAATTGCTGGACGCCCGCCAGGTGAAGGAGTTCTGCCCGATCATCGACCTGCGGGCGAACGGCCGCTACCCGGTCTTGGGCGCCACGCTGCAACGGCGCGGCGGAACGGCGCGCCACGACGCGGTCGCCTGGGGCTATGCCCGCGCCGCCGACGCTTTGGGCGTGGACATCATCCAGGAGTGCCCGGTCACGGGCTTTCGCATCTCCAACGGTCGCATCCAAGCGGTCGAGACCGGCAAGGGCGCCATCGAGGCCAAGAAGGTGGCGCTCTGCGTCGCCGGCCACACCAGCGTGTTGGCGGAGCTTGCGGGTTTCCGCTTGCCAATCCATAGCGTACCGCTGCAGGCGCTGGTTTCCGAACCGGTCAAGCCGGTCATCGACTGCGTGGTCATGTCCAACGCGATACACGCCTACGTGAGCCAGTCGGACAAGGGCGAGCTGGTGATTGGCGCCGGCACCGACAAATTCATCGGCTACGGCCAGCGCGGCAGCCTGCCGGTCACCGAGGAAACCCTGGGTGCCGTCTGCGAGCTGTTTCCCATGTTCCGGCGCATGCGCATGATGCGCCAATGGGGCGGCACCGTGGACACCTGTCCCGACGCCAGCCCGATTGTCTCCAAGACGCCGGTCGAAGGTCTCTACGTCAACGGCGGCTGGGGCACCGGCGGCTTCAAGTCGACCCCCGGCTCCGGCTGGGTCTATGCCCACACCATCGCCGAGGATCGGCCTCATCCGCTGAACGAGGCCTTCGACATGAACCGCTTCGTCACCGGCTATCTGATCGACGAACACGGCGCCGCCGCGGTGGCGCACTAGGAGCTGGACGCGACATGCTGTTGATCCCCTGCCCCTATTGCGGCGAACGTGACGAGACCGAGTTCTCCTACGGCGGCGAGGCCCACATCGAGCGGCCCAAGGAGCCGGACAAGCTGAGCGACGCCGAGTGGGCCGACTACGTCTTCATGCGGCCCAATTCCAAGGGCGTCCTGCTCGAACGCTGGGTCCACAGCCACGGCTGCCGGCGCTGGTTCAACGTCGCCCGCGACACCCTCACCTACAAGATCCACGCGGTCTACAAGATGGGCGAAAAGCGGCCACGTGTGCCGAAGACGGATTACGTCTAAGGGCGGGGCGCGACACCATGGCACAGACTTTCCGATTGCCCGAGGGCGGGCAGATCGACCGGGCGCAGTCTCTCGGCTTCAGCTTCGACGGTGGCCGCTATCGTGGCTACGGCGGCGACAGCTTGGCCTCCGCCCTGCTCGCCAACGGCATCCACTTCGTCGGCCGCAGCTTCAAGTATCACCGCCCGCGCGGCATTTTCGCCGCCGGCTTCGAGGAGCCCAACGCCCTGGTGCAGCTGGGCGAGGACCCGCGCACCGACCCCAACCAGCTGGCGACCCTGGTGGAGCTGGTGGAGGGCCTTGCGGCGCGCTCCCAGAACCGCTGGCCGAGCCTGGACTACGACATCGGCGCGCTGAACAACCTGGCCTCGCGCGCCTTTCCCTCCGGCTTCTACTACAAGACCTTCATGTGGCCGGCCACCATGTGGATGAAGTACGAGCATTTCATCCGTCATGCCGCCGGCATGGGCCAGTCGCCGCGCGAGCGAGATCCCGATCGCTACGACAAGACCCAGGCCCACTGCGACGTGCTCGTGGTCGGTGCCGGGCCGGCCGGCCTCGCCGCCGCCCTGGCCGCGGCGCGGAGCGGTGCCCGGGTCGTGCTGGCAGAGCAGGACCATCTCCTGGGCGGGGCGCTGCTCGGCGAGGCGGAGGCAACCATCGGCGGTGCGCCGGCCCTCGACTGGGCGCGCGCGGCCGAGGCGGAGCTGCGAAGCCTGCCCGAGGTGCGGGTGCTCGGGCGCACCACCGTCTACGGCTACTTCGACCACAACTTCCTGACCCTGATCGAGAAGGTCACCGACCATCTCAACCGCAAGCCCGAACACCTGCCGCGCCACCGCCTGTGGAAGCTCAGGGCGAAGCAGGTGGTGCTGGCGACCGGCTCGATCGAACGGCCCCTGGTGTTCCGCGACAACGACCGCCCCGGCATCATGCTGGCGGGCGCCTGCCGCACCTACGTGAACCGCTACGCCGTGAAGCCGGGAACCACGGCGGTGGTCTTCACCAACAACGACAGCGCCTACGGCGCAGCCCTCGACATGCAGGCGGCGGGAATCGAGATCGCCGCCATCGTCGACCTACGGCGCGAGGTGATCGGCCCGATGAGCGAAGCTGCTGAGGCCGCGGGCTTGCCGATCCTGGCCGACCACGCCATCGTCGCGACTGAAGGCGGGCGGCGCATCAAGCGGGTGCGCGCCGCCCCCATGGATCCCTCGGGCGGGCAGGTCTACGTCAGCGGCGAGCCGATCGACTGCGACCTGCTGGCGGTCTCGGGAGGCTGGAGCCCGACCCTGCACCTGCACTCCCAGGCAAAGGGCGAGATCGCCTGGAACGAGGAGCTCGGCTGCTTCGTGCCCGGCGAGGCACGCCAGGCTGCCCATTCGGCCGGCGCCTGCAACGCCGCCTTCGGCCTCGCCTCCTGCCTCGCCGAGGGCGCCACTGCGGGACAGAAGGCCGCTGCCGCCGCCGGCTTCAAGGCCAAGGGCCGCAAGAAGGCCGCGCCCAAGGCCGCCGATCACGGCTTCCTGCCGGCGCGCTGGCTGTGGCTGGTGCCCTCCGACACGCCGCTCGGCCACGGCGGCAAGCATTTCCACGAGCTGCAGAACGACGTCACCGCGGCCGACCTGCAACTGGCCCTGCGCGAAGGCTACCGCTCGATCGAACACGTCAAACGCTACACCACCACCGGCATGGGCACCGACCAGGGCAAGACCTCGAACGTGAATGCCATCGGCATCGTCGCCGAGGCCACCGGGCGGGCGGTGCCCGAGGTCGGCGTGACCACCTTCCGGCCGCCCTTCACGCCGGTCACCTTCGGTGTCTTCGCCGGGCGCGACGTGGACGAGCTGCTCGACCCGGTGCGGCGCACGCCCATGCACGGTTGGCACCAGCAGGCCGGCGCCCTGTTCGAAGACGTGGGTCAGTGGCGGCGCGCCTGGTACTACCCCAGGGCCGGCGAGGACATGCACGCCGCGGTCACGCGCGAGGTCCGCGAGGTCCGCCGTTCTCTCGGTATCATGGACGCCTCGACCCTCGGCAAGATCGACATCCAGGGCAGTGACGCCTCGGAGCTGCTGAACCGCATCTACACCAACGCCTGGAAGAAGCTCGAGGTGGGCCGGTGCCGTTACGGCCTGATGCTGGGCGAGGACGGCATGGTGATGGACGACGGGGTGACGGCGCGGCTCGGCGAGAACCACTACCTCATGACCACCACCACCGGCAACGCAGCGCCGGTGCTGGCCCATCTGGAGGAATACATCCAGACCGAGTGGCCCGAGTTCGACGTCTACTGCACCTCCGTCACCGAACAGTTCGCTACCATCTCGATCGCTGGGCCCAACGCCCGGCGCCTCTTGGCCGAACTGACCAGCGACATCGAGCTTTCGCCCAACGACTTTCCCCACATGGCGGTGCGCGACGGCACCGTGGCGGGGGTTCCCGCCCGCGTCTTCCGGGTCTCCTTCACCGGCGAGGCGGCCTACGAGATCAACGTGCCGTCCTCCTTCGGCCTGGCGGTCTGGCAAGCGACCATGACGGCCGGCGAGAAGTACGGCATCACGCCTTACGGCACCGAGGCCATGCACGTGCTGCGCGCCGAGAAGGGCTTCATCATCGTCGGCCAGGAGACCGACGGCTCGATCAACCCCATCGACCTGGGCATGGACTGGATCGTCTCCAAGAAGAAGGACTTCGTCGGCAAGCGCTCGCTGACCCGCAGCGACATGGCCAAACCCGACCGCAAGCAGCTGGTCGGCATCCTGACCGACGACCCCGCGGTGGTGCTGCCGGAAGGCGCCCACCTGGTGGAGCGGGTCGAGCCCCAGCCGCCCATGGCCATGCTGGGCCACGTCTCCTCGAGCTACTACAGCCCCAACGTGGGGCGCTCGATCGCCCTCGCCTTGGTGAAGGGCGGGCTCGCCAAGAAGGGCCAGAAGCTGACGGCGCCCCTGCTCGACGGCCGCAAGATCGGCTGCACCGTCGTCGACCCCGTGTTCTTCGACCCCGAGGGAGACCGGCTCCGTGGCTGATTCGTTCCTGAGACACTCTCCGCTGGCCCACCTGGGGCTCGCCGGCCGGGCCGGCGCCTTCGAGGCCGGCACCGCCATCGAGGCCGGCGTGACGATGGGCGAGCGGCCTTACCGCGGCCTGGTCAACCTGCGTGGGCCGGCCGGCGACAAGGCCTTCGCCGACGCGGTCCAGAAGGCCCTGGGCGCCGCCCTGCCGGTCGAGCCCAACACCACGACCGGCAAGGGCGATGTCGCGGTGTTCTGGCTCGGCCCGGACGAGTGGTGGGTGGTGACGCCGAGCGACGGCCCGGCCACGGCCGACAAACTGCGCGCGGCGCTGGCCGGGCAGAAAGCCGCCGTCACCGACGTGAGCGAGAGCCGGACCTGCATCCACATCCGGGGCGCCCAGGCCCGCGACCTGCTGGCCAAGGGTTGCCCGCTCGACCTGCACCCACGAGTCTTCGCCGCCGGCCAGTGCGCCCAGAGCCTCTGCGCCAAGGCCATGATCACCCTCCACCAAGTGGCCAACGACGATGCGGAAGACGGCAAAGACGGCGGCCCGGCCTACGATGTCTACGTGCTCAACAGCTTCGCCGAGTACCTCTGGCTCTGGCTCGAGGATGCCGCCCGGGAATATGGCTTGAGGATAACGTCGCAATGAACCGCATCGCCCGCCGAACCGTGATGACGGCGCTGTTAGCAGGCGGACTGCTCTGGACCGCCCTGCCGCCCGATCCCCTGGGCGCCGAGGAGCGCAAGCTGAGCGCCGTCGAGATCGAGAACAAGCTCATCGGCAACACCGTCGAAGGACAGTGGGACGGGAGTTCTTACAAGCAGTTCTTCGACGCCTCCGGCAACACGATCTATGTCGAAGACGGCCGCATGCCCGCCTTTGGGCGCTGGAAGGCCGACCCCGAAAAGGACGCTTTCTGTTCCTGGTGGGAAAACTCCGGCGAGTCCTGCTACGAGGTGCGCGAGGTCGGGCCGGACACCATCCTCTGGGTCTCGCCCGGCACGGGTAAGGAGTTCCCCGCCAAGGTGATGCAGGGCGATCAGCTCTAGCGGAAGCGGAGCGGACCAGGCGGCGGGGCGCAGCGTGGCCACGCCTAGCTACCGCCAAGTCATCCGGAAGATCTATCGGGAGTCGATGGGGCGCCCATGAAGACGCGCTCGCCCCGGTGCAGCCCCTGCTAGCGCCCTTCGTCGAAGCTTTCGGCTACCTGCCTGAATAGGGCCCTAGCCCGCCGCCTGTTTCTTGCGCCGGTCGAAGACCTCGGGAATTTCGGTACTCTCCGGCTCGCCCACATCCGTCTCATCGGTTTCCGATGCGAGCGGTTCCTCGGCGGCGGCCGCGGGCGGCTCGAGGGCGGGGCGCTCTAGCCCAGGCGCTTTCAGCTTCGGCTTGGGGATCTGGGCGGCGATCTTCTTTTCCTTGCTCAAACGGCTCAGGCGCGCCTCCAGGCTGGCCCCGGGATCGACCGACAGGGTCTCGTGGGCGAGTTCGCCGGTGACCCGAGCGGTGCTGGTCAGCGCGATCTCGCTGGCCTCCATGCCGCCATCGACCGACCCGCTGACGGTCAGCGAATGGGCGCGGATCGAGCCCTCGACGCGCGCGTCCTTGTCCACGGTCACACTCGCGGCCTGGATATCGCCCTCGACGGCACCCTGGACGTCGATGTCGCCATCGCACTGAAGATTGCCCACTATCTTGAGGTCTGCACCAATGATCGACGGCATAGCCCGGATCTCCTTCGACCGTAGGTCCCACCCCGTCCCGCATGCGCGTCACGCCAACCGAGGAGTTGGCGCAAATCCGCACGCCACGACAGGACTCCATAGGACTCGGGAGCCATATATAGACGATAAACTGCAGATACCACAATACCTAGTATTGTGGAGGACCGGATCGCCCAAGGCCTGTGTGCGGTGCGGGCGCCGGGACTTCCTTCCGCCCGCTCACGCGAAGGCGTCGGGCAGGGACTCCTTCTTTTCCCGCATGAAGGCCTGGAGCGCCTCGTCGATGGCGGGATCGATCGCCGGCGCCTCGTAGTCGGCGAGCCACTTCTTCCAGATCCCGTTGGCGCGCTGGGCGGTATCCTTCTCGCCCTCGGCCGACCACTG
>CALJXB010000087.1 GCA_937974415.1 uncultured Kiloniellales bacterium | reverse complement strand
AGCGCGAACTTGCCCTCGATTTTGGCGCGGTCGATGTCATCCACGGATCCGGCCAGGACAAAGTCGTCGTGGTGCCGCAGCACCCAGCGGCGGTAGGCCGCCAGGGTCGCCAGAGTCTGCTGCCAGCCCATGACGTCGAAGCCGACATTGACGCTGAGATAGTCGACCCCTTGGTCGCGCCAGTCATAGAGCAGCGCCAGGTCGACCTTGGGGTCCGGAAAGACCCCGGCGTGCGCGTCCCACACCAGGGCGGACTCGTAAAGGGCCCGGGATCGGTCCGAGGAGGCGGCGGAGATCATGATCGGCGGTCCTTCCCCTAAATATGCAAGAGGCCGTCTGCGACCTTGGTCGCCACGCCGCCGACCCGCAATCGGTCGATCGTGTCCCCGTTTAGATCGGCGACCGTGCGGATCGTGCTCGGGCGGCAAATCTCGTGGCCCTGCTCGGCCAGGATCGAGACACGCCCATCTCCGTTCGGACGCACGATGCCATGGCGAATGAGATAGCCGGTCAAAGCGGCATTGGTCGTGCCTGCAGCCGCGGATTCCGCCACACCGACGGCAGGACAGAAATCGCGAACGTGGAGCCTAGACCCCGGCCGTTCGACCTCGGTGCAGAAGGCGGCGACGGTTTCGATGCCGTGGTCGCGGCAGATCTCCACCAATCCGCCGAAATCGGGCGCGATCTTGCGCATCGCCGCCAAATCCTTGACCGGCACCACCAGATGAACGAAGTCGCCGACGGCCGTCTCGATGGGCCATTTCGCGGAGAAGGCATCGGGGGTCAGGCCCAGCAGCCGTGCCAAGCGCGCGTTGTCCACAGCGTCCGTGCGAAAGTCCGGCGTCCGAACGTCGAGCATGACCAGAGGGCGGCCGTCGTCGCGTCGTGTGATCTCGACAGCCGCTCCGGCGGACGCCAGGCAAAGCTCTACGTCGATCCTATCACTGCCGTTCCAACTCAATACGCCCAGCTCGACAATCCTCGTCATCAGAGCGATCGTGCCGTGCCCGCACATGGGCAATTCCATGACCGTCGATCGGAATTGCGCGGAGACGGAGTGCTCGCCCGATGCGGTCACGAAGGCGGTGGCCGGTGCGCCGAATTCCTTCGCGATCCGCCGCTTGGTTTCGTCATCAAGCTTCGCCGCGTCGGAGACGACGCCGGCCTGGCTGCCCCCGAAGGCGGTCTCTGAGAAGGCGTCATAAAGGGCGAAGGGAACCGCGATCATGGTACAGGCCGCATTGCGTCGTTCTCCAAGCACCTAGTACTTTCGTTCGATCGTGGCAGCGGCGGCAGGAGGCAACAAACGAGAAATTCTTTCGCCTTGGATAAAATGTGCTTTCCGATGGTTGGTTCTCATCGCCCAACCTTCGCGTCCCCATGCGGAGTCAAGCCCGCTCTCGCATGAGGGACGCGCCCTCAGAGGCTCGGGCCTCGGTCAAAAGCCAATCTCTGAAGGCCCTGATCTTCGGGAGATCGGCGGACGCGCGGGGATAGACGACGAAGTAGGCGTAGCTAGAGGCCAAGGCGAGATCAAAGGGTCGCACCAGCCGGCCGGCCGTCAAGTCGTCCGCGACTAGGAGCGAGCGGCCAAGTGCTACCCCCTGTCCGGCAATGGCAGCGTCTGCAGTAAGCCCGGAATGGCTGAATTGGACCCCACTGTCGGCATCGACATCGTCGACGCCCGCTGCAGCAAGCCAATTCCGCCATCGGATGTCGGTCATCTCATCATGCAGCAAGGTGTGGCACGACAGGTCGAGCGGCATTTCCAGCGACCCGACTTCACCGACCAGCTTGGGGCTGCAAACCGGAAAGACCCGGTCTGTCGATAGCAAGACGGACTCGAGGTTTGGGTCGGTCTTCCGGGCATAGCGGATTGCCAGATCAAATTCGCCACGAACAAAGTCAACCAAGTCGTCGGTCGCATCGATGCGGATGTCGTACTCTGGAAAGTCGGACGTGAACCGGCGGATGCGGTGGGCCAGCCAGCGCGGCGTCAGGGATTGCGACGCGCTGATCTTGAGGACGCCGTCGAACGTTGGGCGGGTCAGTTGGATCGTTCCCTTGGCGAGGAGATCGAGGGCCTGACGCACGATCGGCAGATAGGCGCGCGCCGCGTCCGTCAGGATTAGGTTGCGGTGAAGCCGCGTGAAGAGCTTAACGCCGATCACCTGCTCGAGTTGCCGGACCTGATAACTGACGGCGGCCTGCGTGACATGAAGCTCTTCCGCCGCCAGCGTGAAGCTCATATGCCGCGCCGCCGCCTCGAAGGCTCTGAGCGCGGTTATTGGGGGCAGCCTGCTGAGAGTCATCAGTGCGCTTCGCCCACGTGTAACGGTCACGGTCCATCGTGCCTCAGGCAAACCGACCGGCCGAGTTCATGTTAGGCCGGATCTGGAAAATGCAATAACGTTCTTTATCCAAAAAACAAAAAACACTTTCTTGCAAATAGTTAGAAGTTATCAATAGAGTCAGGCTTCGCTGCAAACGCCGGCCAAGCCGGCCATGATTGGCTCCGTCCTCGCAAGCCGTGTACTGCCGGTCGCCTCGGCGAAGTCCTGAGCGCCATTAGGGTCGAACGGGATGCAGGGCGCATTCTCATAAGCGATTTTGAGATGCGGAGATAGAGAGCTACATTGGCAGGCAAGATCCTGCACCAGACACCGCAGGTCAGGAGACGCCGCCATTCACGGCTAGAGAAGCGGGATGGGACCCGAAGAAAGCCCCCAAGGGAGGGATTATGCCAAGCATTGACGACCTAAATCGCGCAGCCAAAGACGGACGGATCTCGCGCCGCGAGTTTCTATCGCAAGCGACAGCGCTCGGCGTGACGCTGGCTGCCGCAACTTCGATGGCGAATCGTGCTGCCCTCGCCGAAACGCCCAAGAAAGGCGGCCGCTTGAAGATCGGCTACATCCAGGCGAGCAACACCGAGTCCTTCGACCAGACCAAGATGACCAGCAACATCGACGGGGTCCGAGCGTCCGGATGCTACAACAGCCTCGCCCGCGTCACCCGCGACATGGAGCCGGAACCCATGCTGGCCGAGGAATGGGATTCCAAGTCGGGAGCCAAGGAATGGAGCTTCAAGCTGCGCAACGACGTGGAGTTCCACAACGGCAAGTCCTTCGAGGCCGAGGACGTGGTCGCCAGCATCCAACGCCACGTCGAGCCGGACACCACTTCGCCCGCTAAGCCGCTGTGGGAGGACCTGGAGGAGATCAAGGCCGACGGCAAGCATCGGGTCACGATCAAGCTGAAATCGGGCAATGCGCTGCTGCCCATGACATTCGCCGCCGACTATCACAGCACGATCGCTCCGGCCGGCTTCACCGACTTCGATCACCCGGTGGGCACCGGGCCGATGAAGGTGAAGGTCTTCGAGCCCGGCGTACGGGTGATCTTCGAGCGCAACGAGAATTATTGGCGCGACGGCGTCGTCCACCTGGACGAGGTCGAGACGATCCCCGTTCCCGATATGGTGAGCCGCCTCAATGCGCTGCGGGGCGGCGACATCCATGTCATGGAAGGGCTCGATCCGAAGCTCGTGTCGCGGGCCGAGAAGCTCCCGGATGTGGACGTGATCTCGACGCCCAGCGGCTCGTTCCGCCTCTTCGATATGATGTGCGACCGTGCCCCGACCGATAACCTCGATGTCCGGCTCGCCATGAAGTACGCGATCGACCGGGAAAAGATCGTCAGGAACGTGTACAGCGGACACGCCACCGTCGGCAACGACCACCCTGTGTCGCCGATCCTGGCGGACTTCTGCGCCGAGCTACCGCAACGGCCCTATGATCCGGACAAAGCCGCCTTCCACTGGAAGAAGGGGGGCATGGAAGGCCAGACCCTGGATATCTATGCCTCGGATGCGGCCGGGACTGGGTCCACCGACTACGCCCAATTGTTCTCGGAATCGGCCAAGGCGGCCGGTATGGACCTCCAGGTCGTCAAGCGGCCGTCCGACGGCTATTGGTCCGAGACTTGGATGAAGTTCCCGGTCAACCAGTCCGGCTGGAACGCGCGGCCGACGGCCGATCTCATCCTGTCGATCGCCCATAAGTCGGACGCGCCGTGGAACGAGACGGCCTGGCAGAACGAACGCTTCGACCAGCTCTTGCTGGAAGGCCGCGTCGAGCTCGATCAGGCGCGGCGCAAGGAGATCTACTGCGAGGCCCAGCAGCTGTTGAGCGACGAGGGCGGCGCCTTGCTGCCGCTGTTCAACAACTACGTCGAGGCCAAGCTCAGCATCGTCAAGGGCTGGGAGCCGCATCCTGCCTTCGTTCTGATTGCGGGCGAGTTCTTCGAGACCGCTTGGCTCGACACATAACATGACGCGCCGCCGTTGGCCGGGCGAGTGAACCTGACAATCGACCGAGCGCGGGGGCCGGACTGAAATCCGGCCCCCGCCGAGCCATTGAATCAGGGGGATCCGGTCATGGGCGCTCCATCTGCCGACCCGTAGATTTCCCCTGCCAGACCACGTCGAGCCTCACATCGATGCGCCCTCATCGCGGATCCAGGCGATGAAGTGGCGCAGCTCGGGCGCGGCCGCAGCGCGCTTGGAGGTGACGACGTAGTAGGAAAACGGATGGCGCACCTTCAAGTCGAAGGGCTGAACCAGGCGTCCCGATGCCAGCTCGTCCTGCACGAACTCCAGATAACCCATAGCGATTCCAAGGCCGTCGGCGGCCGCCTGAAGCGCCAGCGCCGGCTCATGAAAGTGCAGGCCGCCACCCAAGCCGCCGTCCAGGTCGCCGTCCAGGCCGCCTGCGTCAATTGGAACGTCCTCGCCGGCCGCCGCCAGCCAGGTGTCCCATTCCTCGCCCCGGGCATGGCCCGCGATGTCGGCGTGGATGAGCTTGTGGTGGCGAAGGTCGCTGGGCCGGATCAGGCCGTGGCGACCCTCGAGCAGCGCCGGCCTGCAAAGCGGTGAAAGATGGATCGGCACGAGCAATTCGGACTTGAGTCCGGGCCAGGGCGGAACGCCGCAGCGCACGCCTATGTCGCAGTCGCCGCTCGCGATATCCAGCATCTCAAGCGACGGATGCAGGTCCACGTCACGAGCGCCGTGAGTCTGCCGCCAGCTGCTCAGCCGTGGAATCAGCCAGCGGGAGGCAAAAAACGGGGTCGTGGTCACTTTCAGCGCTTCCGACCCGGATCTTTGCGCCAGAGTTTCGAGGGCCTCCCCGATCCTGTCGAAGCTGCCGCTCAGGATCGGCAGCAGCGCGGCGCCGGCCTCGGTCAGCTGGACGCCCCGGTTGTGGCGGCGGAACAGTTCGAGGCCGGTTTGTGCTTCGAGGCGCTTGATCTGTTGGCTGACGGCGCCATGCGTGACGTGGAGTTCCAGCGCCGCGGCCGTAAAGCTCTTGTGGCGCGCCGCCGCCTCGAAGGCACGCAGCCCGCTCAGGGGAAGATTCTGACGTTTCATCGCGAAAATACTGCTTTTAGAAATTCTAACACCGGTCCATAGAATTTGTCGATTGCCGTCGGGCGGCCATGGCGTTTACTCCAAGATAGGAACAAGTCCGCACGAGCATTCGAGGAACCAGACTGATGAAAACGAACGGCGGTCACCCGGCTCCGGGAAACAAGGCTTTTGACGGCTACCACCAAACCTGGATCGGCCAGAGCGACCAGGAGCTCACGCGGGTCGGCCCGGGCACGGCCATGGGCGAATATCTGCGGCGCTATTGGCAGCCGGTCGCCATGGCATCGGAGCTCGGCAGCGCGCCCAAGCTGATCCGTATCCTCGGCGAGGACCTGGTGCTGTTCCGGGAGACCGGCGGCCGTCTCGGCCTGGTGCAGCGGCGCTGCCCGCACCGCCGCGCCTCCCTGGAATTCGGCCTGCCCGAAGCGCGCGGCATCCGCTGCTGCTACCACGGCTGGCTGTTCGACGTGGACGGCACCCCCTTGGAGGTGCCGGGCCAGCCCGAGGGCGTGGAGGCCCGCATCTGCAAAACCGTGCGGCTGGGCGCCTATCCGGTCCGGGAGTACAAGGGGCTGGTTTTCGCCTACCTGGGCCCGCCCGAGCGCCGTCCGGACTTTCCGGTCTACGACACCTTGGAGCTGGAGGGGCACGACTACGTCCCCTACAAGGCGCCCTTCCACTGCAACTGGCTGCAAGTGCTCGACGCCATCGTCGATCCGATCCACACGGCCTTTCTCCACTCCAGCATCAGCCGCGAGCAGTTCTCCCAGGGCTTCGGCGAGCTTGGCGAGTATAAGTTCTACGAACGCCAGATGGGCTTCCTAGGCACCGCCACCCGGCGGGTCGGCGAGAACGTCTGGGTGCGCACCAACGAGCTGGTGCTGCCCAACTACACCCAAGCCGGCGCCGCCTTCGCCGCGGACGGCACCAAGCCGCGCTATTACGGCCGCACCGCCTTCGCCCGCTGGGTCGTTCCCTTGGACGATACGGAGACGCTCTGCTACGCCTGGGCGGTCTTCGGCGATCGCGGGGATCCCCCCTCCTACAACACACCCGAAGGGCCGGAACTGATCGAGCAGGGCGAGGTCTTCGACCGGACTTACGAGGAAAAGCAGCGCTTCCCGGCCGACGCCGAGGCGACCGAGGGCATGGGCATTGTCACCGAGCACGAGAAGGAGAACCTGGTGCCGAGCGACAAGGGCATCGTGCTCTACCGAAAGCGCCTGCGCGAACTCGTGCGCGCCCTGCAGAAGGGCGAGGAGCCCCGCCACGCCCGGGACGTCTGGCCCGAGGGCCCCATCCCCACCCACGGCGGCGACACCGTCCTGCGGCTGCCGAAAAACGGCGAGGACGACGGCGCTCTCTTGCGCCAAGCAGGCCAGGCCGTCATGCAGGCCCAGTTCGACGCCGAAGGCCTCGCCGAGCCCGATCGGGTGGCCCGGGTCGTGGCCGCGATGAAGGCAATCGAAGCCGAAGGCACGACCCCATGACCGGGGGACGCAAGGTCAAGGTTCACGTCAAGAACAACCACGCCGGCCCCCACACCTTCCCCTCGACGCCGGAAAGCGAGCCGGTCTTCACCACCACCCGCGAGCGCTGGGACGCGGCCCTTGCCCGCCACCCGGACCTGGCGCCGCACCTCGACGTCTTCATCGACTGGGA
>CALJXB010000086.1 GCA_937974415.1 uncultured Kiloniellales bacterium | reverse complement strand
GACCAGCCCGGCCAGCACCAGGCTGACGCTGGCCCTCAGGTCGGTCGCCATGACCGGCGCACCGGTCAGCTTGGCCTGGCCCCGCACCAAGGCCGAGGCGCCGTGCACGTTGATGTTGGCCCCCATGCGCATGAGTTCCGGCACGTGCATGAAGCGGTTTTCGAAAATGCTTTCGGTGATCATCGAAGCGCCGTCGGCGGTCGCCATCAGCGCCATCATCTGGGCCTGCAGGTCCGTCGGGAAGCCCGGAAACGGCTCGGTCATGACATCCACACCGGTCAGCCGACCGTTAGCCCGTTTCACCGAGAGGCCGCGGTTGGTCGCGGAGATCTCGACACCGGCCTGAGCCAGCGCCTCCAGCACCGTTCGCAAGTGCTCGGGCTTGGCGCCGATCAGGTTCAGGTGCCCATCGGTGATGGCGGCCGCCATGGCGTAGGTGCCTGCTTCGATGCGGTCGGGAATGACTGCGTGGCGGGCGCCGTGCAGCCGATCGACCCCAAAGATCACCAGTGTGTCGCTTCCGAGGCCGGTGATGGCCGCACCCATGCGGATCAGGCAGGCGGCCAGGTCGGCGATCTCCGGTTCCCTCGCGGCGTTGACCAGTCGGGTCTCGCCCTTGGCCAGCGCCGCCGCCATCATGAGATTCTCGGTCGCGCCCACCGACACCGTCGGAAACACGATCTCGGCGCCGGTCAGCCCCTGGGGCGCGCGGGCGTGGATGTAACCGTCCTGCAGCTCGATCGTGGCGCCCAGCTGCTCCAGGCCCTTGAGGTGCAGATCCACCGGACGGGTGCCGATGGCGCAGCCGCCGGGCAGCGAAACCTCGGCCTCGCCCGCGCGCGCCACCAAGGGGCCGAGCACCAGCACCCCAGCCCGCATCTTACGCACCAGATCATAGGGCGCCCGGCTGCTCGCGAGCTTGCCGGCGGTGAGCTCGAGCACCCGACCCTTATGGCCGCCCGCCTCGCTGTCGCCGTTGAGCACGATGTCGACGCCGTGCTGGGCCAAGAGGCCCGCCATGGTGGTGATGTCGTTCAGGTGCGGCAGGTTTGTGAGGGTTAGCGTCTCGTCGGTCAGCAGGCTCGCCGCCATCAGCGGCAGAGCCGCGTTCTTCGAGCCGCTGATCCGGATGTCCCCCGTCAGGGGGCGGCCGCCGCGAACACGAATTTGGTCCATTCAGTAGATTCCTAGGTCTGGCTAACGTCCCTGGCAGGTTTGCGTGGATGCTCCGAGACAAGGGTCCGATCGCGGGCCCGTCCGTTTGAGGCTCGGCTTGAGGCCCAGCGGGTGTGATGGAGCCGAGGCAAACGGGGGCGTTCTACGTTAGGGGCTGCCCTGGCTCAAGGTTTGCTTCAAGGCTCGGGCTCCCGAGCCCGGCCTGTCGAAGGCGCATCCGCCCCCTGTTCCGCGCCCATCTTGGCCGTACCGGACGCCTCGCTCGCTCGGGCCCTAGCCTGAGACTTGCGGCGGCGCAGGTTTTCCCGCAGGGCCGCGGCGCGGCGCTGGTCGCGGGCGACCTGTCCGGTCGACTTCGGCTGGCTGGAGTCGGCGTTCATGGAGGCGGCACTCTGGGGACCAAATGCGGCAAGGTCAAGGCATCGTGGAGGGGAATCGAAGCCGGATTGGAGCCTGCGCCGGACCGGGGTTAACGAGCCATAAACCAGCCAATTGGCGCGCCATTTCGGCCACCCATTCGGCCCCGAAACTGGCCGAGAACGCGCTTGCCTTCGGGAAACCGCGGTGGCATGGTCCGCGCCGACCGATGAGGGACCTTCGAGGCTCCCAAATCTTGGGTCCTGTGCCGCCGTAGCTCAGGGGTAGAGCACTCCCTTGGTAAGGGAGGGGTCGGGTGTTCAATTCACCCCGGCGGCACCATTCAATCTATTGATGTCGCGGCCAAAGGCACGCTTCGACACTCCCTCGAATCAACGCTAGATAACGCGAACTTACGCGAAACACCGCGAAATCTAAGGGGAAGACACGGGGAGGATGTCGTTAGGGCTTTCACCCTGATCGCCCGAAGCGCCGCCGCAGGACCTTCTGGCGGCTGGAGACCACGTCCCGGTCCATGTAGCAGTGCCGCAGGTGGCGATCGCCGGTGGCAGGGTCGAAGGCCGTGCGGCCGTGCAGCACCCGGAAATTGTCCAGCACCATACCGTCGCCCGGCCGCAGCTTGACCGTCAGGGTCATGTCCGGCGCGAAGAGCAAGCCGGCGAAAGCTTGGCGGGCGCCGTAGTAGGCCGATAGCCGGTCCGGATCGAGCGGCGGCACTTGCTCGGTGCGGTTCGAAAAGCGGACCCGCCGCACGCTCCCATCGTAGCCCAGCTCGATCAGAGGCCCGGCGTGTTCGAGGATCGCCTCGTCCTCGGCGTGGCGGAAGGTCGGTGCCACCTGGGTCAAGACCTGAAAGGCCGCCGGGTCGCTCCGGCGCAGGCGCTCGGCCGCGCAGAACCCGTCGACGAGGGTCGATTCGCCACCGCGCTCGCTCATCTCCAGGCACTCCAGGAAGATGTAGCCGGGCCCCGGCAGGCGATAGGGGTTGTCGACGTGGGGCGACAGAGACCGAGGCGTCACGGTCAAATCGTAAGGATTGGCGATGCAGCGCACGTCGGTCACCCGTCCCCAGTTGGTGGTGCGGATCGGGCCGACCCGCTCGGCGAAGGGCTCGAGCCCGCCTTCCTCCACCGGCATGTCACGCACCATCACCGCGCCGGTCCGCGCCAGGCCGTCGAGCAGGTTCAGCACCGCTCCCTCGGCCTCCAGCACGTGGCGGTAGTTCGCCTCCGGCAGATCCCTCACCGCACCGTCCCACAGGGTCTTCACCCCCGCCATGTCGTCGGGCCAGGGCCGCGTCACGGCGGCCAGCAGGTCCCGCGCCTCGTAACGGCAGGCATGGCCGTCGCTGAACTGCAGGCTCAGCCCACCGTCTTCATCCGCCTCGGCCGCCGTCACCCGGATATCCAGCGGCAAAAAGGCGGCTTGGGTGACCCTGAGCCCGGTGCCCGGATCGCGGTTGTCGGGACTGTCGCTGCGTTCTCTTAGCCACAGCGCATGGAATGCGTGGCGCCGCCCGTCGTGCCACACTACGGTTACCCCGGACGGACCGACTTCTGCCTCCGCGATGGCGATGTCCGATCCGCTGGCCCCATTTCTCATAGCTCAGCCCCTTTCCGCCACGAAGGCTAGCACGACCAGCCGTCATGGGTGAACGGATCGGGGCTGGCGAAACTCAAGCCATTCCACTAGCGTCGTGATGAAACGCACGTCTTCGTGACGGCCACCGGACAGGACCAGGAGCCACAACGTGACAGCAGAGGCCGGCCCGCACGACGCACCGGAATTCGTCGAGGCCCCCTTGAAATACCTCGCCGACGCGGAAAACATCCCGGTCTACGTCGCCTCGGAGGGTGGTGGCGACACCAGCCTGCACGAGGGCAGTTACGTCATGCAGACGGTGCCGGTCCACAACGCCCGGCTCCGACACCAAAGATTCAGCCTGGACCGGGAAGGTTTCGTCCTCCTGGACCATGCCAGCGCGGTCCGCGACTTCTACGACGACGGCGAGATCGCCGCCATTTACGACGCCGAAGTTAAGACGCTGGTGGCCGGCGCGACCGGGGCCGAGCGGGTCGAGATCTTCGACAACACCCGGCGCGCCGCCTCTCTCGACGTGCAGAAGGAACGGATGATTCGCGAGCCCGCCTCGATCATCCACAACGACTATACCGCCCGCTCGGGGCCGCTGCGGCTACGCGACCACTTCACCGAGGACCCGAAGCAGGCGGAGGCCCTGCTCCAGCGGCGCTTCGTCATCGTCAACGTCTGGCGCTCGATCCGGGGAACGGTGCTGGACGCCCCGCTGGCGCTCTGCGACGCCGCCAGCCTAGCGCCAGGGGACCTGGTTTCGGTCGAGCGCCAGGCCAAGAAGCGCATCGGAGAAATTCAGCAGGCCGTCTACAACCCGGCCCACCGCTGGTACTACTTCCCGGAGATGGGGCCGGACGAGGCGCTGCTCATCAAGACCTACGATTCGGCCACCGACGGCCGCGCGCGCTTCACGATTCACACGTCCTTCGACGATCCGACCGCGCCGGCAGGGGCGCCGCCCCGGGAAAGCCTCGAAACCCGCTGCTTCGCCTTTTTTTGAAGGGAGGAGCGGCTGTGTACATCCTCTACGGCGGCCCTTACACCCGCGCCTTCATCGTCGAGATGGTGATGGCGGAGGGCGCAATCGCCCATGAGGTCCGGGTGGTGGACATCGTCGCCCAAGAGCACCGCTCGCCGGACTATCTCGCCATCAATCCGGCCGGCCGGGTGCCGACCTTGATCACGCCCGAGGGAGTCGCTTTGTACGAAACGCCCGCCATCAATCTCTACCTCACCGAGCGACACGGGCTGAGGGAACTGGCGCCGTCGGCCGACGAGCCGGAGCGGGGGCCCTTCCTGAGCGGGCTCTTCTATTTGAGCAACGAACTCGAGCCAATATTGAAGCGCTACTTCTATCCCCACCGCTATGTCCTGCGGCCCGAGGATGCTACGGCCATGAGCCAACATGCGCGAATGAGTGCGGCGGAACCCTTGGGCGTGATCGAACTGAGGTTGATGAAGGCGGGGCCCTATCATCTCGGGGAACGCTTCAGCCTGGTCGATCTAACGTTGGCCTATTGGGCCGCCTGCCTCGAGCCCACCGACATTTTCGACTCTTGCCCGGCGATCCGGCGCTGTGTCGATCTCGTTATGGGCCGCCCTAAACTCCGCTCGAAATTCGCCGAGATCAGAGCTTGGATGCAGGACTACGAGGCGCTGCGCGCCCGCGACAAACATGTCACCTAACCCGAACGGCGGTGGCCCGGCAGCGCGACAAAAACGAGCCACCTTCGCCCCTACGAGCCCAAGTGCGGCTCCTCGCCTTGATAGAGGTGGCCGTAGATGCGCCGGACGCCGGCGAATATAAAGGCCGTGCTCCAGCCGAACAGTATCATGCCGTTGATGGCTTCGATGCTGCCCAGCAGTCTCCACTCCTCGGATAGTACAAGATCTCCGTAGCCAACCGTCGTGAAGCTCGAGGTCGAGAAGTAAAGGGCAGACTCCCAGTTTTGTATTTCCTCAACGAAATAATAGAAAATCGCCCAAACCCAAATCTCCACAATGTGCGCAGCAAAGATCCCGATAATCGTGAGGGACAGCGATATCGCCCTCCACCGCACCTCGATCTCGATACTGACCGCGCGCCAAGCCCTTATGATCAGTTCGAGACACACGGCGTGGATCACGACCGTGAGGCTTATCAAGACGGCGCCATAGGTGAGCTGGCTGAGCATGGAGCTGACCCTTTCT
>CALJXB010000085.1 GCA_937974415.1 uncultured Kiloniellales bacterium | reverse complement strand
CGCTCGCGATAGCCGTCCATGGCTTTCATGATGCTGCGCTCGCGCCACGAACTGTAGTCGGCGAAGACGGTATAACCGATCCAGCTCAACCCATAGAAGGCGAAGGCGAGGGTGTCGAGGAGCGTGACGTCGGGCAAGGCGAAGTCCCAGGTTCGATCCGTACTGCCGGCGAGCTTATACCAAAGCCTCGCGATATCGACCTAGTTCGTAAACGCCCCTTGGTCTGCTGGCACCTCGCGATACGGGAGCCATAACCTTCACTCGACGCTCACGGCCGTGCCGCGGCGGACGGCCCAGGTGACCTCGAGGTCCGCGATCTTTTCGAAGAACGCGGAGAAGTGAGGCGTCTCGCGATGAGCGTCGACGGCGGCCTGGTCCTCGAACACCTCGACGAAAGCACCCCGCCCGATCGCCTCGTCAAACAGGACGACATCGAACCCGACGCAGCCCGGCTCGCTCGCGCGGACGGCCCGCATCTCTCGTTTTGCGGCGGCCATGAAAAGTTCGAGGCCTTGGGCCCCGACCTGGAACTCGGCTACCAAAGCGAGCTCGGACATGGTGCCCTCCATATTGGTAGAGCAGGGAACCGCTACACAACGGGGCCGGAGCGGGCAAGAGGCGCGGAGCGCAAAGAAGACCCCGCCGAAAGACGGGGTCAGGTGAACATTAGAGAGGCTTACACGAGAGGCATTCTACCACCGGCGCGTGACCCAGGCTTCGTCGATTCGCGAATAGGGGGTCTGCGTCGATAGAGCGCCCGAGCGTCACCCATAGCGTTAAACTGTTAAGAACCGCGGGCGTTTTTTGCTCCGTCGGTTTCGATAACAGGAGACGTTTTGACGTATGGCATTGCTTGATTGCCCAGCCACTCAGGAAGAGCTGTTCGGTTACGAGCGGCAGTTCGATGTGCCTTTGGAGAGCGACTGGACGGGGAGCGCCGACCCGGCCTTGGACAGCCTGCCCTCGGACGCGGCGCGGGGCATACTCTTGGCGGCAGGTTTGGGAAGTCTCGTTTGGGCCGCGATTTTGTGGGCGCTGCTCTAGGTACCACGGCTCGGCGAAGTATCGGTCCGATTGCAAGCTGCTTCCAACACCCGGACAGCCTGGCTCGGATCTCGGTGGAGACTGTCGGCCCAGCCGGCACGACGGGCCCGTCCCAACGAATTTCATTGACCTTTGCGAGGCTCCACTTCAGTGACTCCGCTCCGGCGAGCGTTGCTGGACCCGCGCGGCCTCCCGGGCGCAAAGTCACAATGGCGCACCGGCACTTGGTGTCGCAGTGATTCTTTCCGCCGGAGCGCGGATTTTTCGATTGAAACTTGGGCCGTTTCAGGCAGACATAGGCGCGAATTGATTTGCTTCATCGTGTGGCGAAGACCACGCCGCCGGAGACCCGAGGGGGGGATTGTGTATGCGTAACCTGATCGCGGCCTGGGCCGCCATCCTCGTTCTGATCGCCAGCCAGGCCGAGGCCGACGTCCTGGCCCGCCTGACACAGGGCGAAGCGCTCAAGATCGGCTTTCGCGAAGACGCGGCGCCCTTCTCCTATCGCAACGAACTCGGTCACCCGGTGGGTTTCTCGGTCGAGCTTTGCGGCGTGATCGTGGGCGACCTGAAACAGGAGCTGGACCGACCGGACCTGTTGGTCGAGTTTATCGGCGTCGGTGCCGAGAACCGCTTCACGGCGCTCCAGGACGGCACCATCGACCTGCTCTGTGGGGCGACCACCGCCACCCTGTCGCGGCGCGAGCTGGTCGACTTTTCCATCCCGACCTTCATCGACGGCGCCAGCGTGCTCTACCGCAAGGGCGGGCCGGCGGACTTCGAAAGCCTCGCCGGCCACAAGGTCGGCGTGCGCGGCGGGACGACGACCGAGGCGGCCTTGCAGGAGACGCTGGCGAAGCTCTCCATCGCGGCCGAGGTGGTCAGCGTGAGCGATCACACCGACGGCCTGGCCATGCTGGAGGGGAACGAGCTCGCCGCCTACTTCGCCGACCAGAGCATCCTGCTCTTCCTCTTGCTGCAAAGCGGGGCGCAGGATGAGCTCTGGCTGTCGGGCCGATTTTTCACCCGCGAGCCTTACGCGCTCGCCCTGCCGCGGGGCGACCACGACTTCCGCCTCGCAGTCGACCGTAGCCTCAGCCGGCTCTATCGCAGCGGTGCCATGGGCGGCCTTTTCACCAAGTCCTTCGGCATGGCTAAACCGAGCCAGCTGGTCGAAGCGCTCTATCTCATCAACGCCCTGCCCGAGTAAGGCTCGGGTCGGCCCGGCAAAGCGCGGGTGACATCGTCACCGTAATTCGGAGTGCGACAAGACATGAAAATCGGGTTCATCGGCCTTGGCAACGTCGGCGGCAAGCTGGCCGGCTGCCTGCTGCGCAACGGCTTCGACCTCACCGTGCGCGACCTCGACCGGGACGCGGCGGCGCCGCTCCTGGACGGGGGCGCCCACTGGGCCGAAACGCCCAAGGCCATGGCCGAGGCGGTCGACCTGGTGATCACTTGCCTGCCCAGCCCGGCGGCCTCGGCCGCGGTCGTGGAGGCCGAGGACGGCATCCTGGCCGGCCTGGCGCCCGGCAAGATCTGGGCCGAGATGAGCACCACCGACGAGGCCGAGGTGAAGCGCCTCGGCGCGCTGGTCGAGGCCGAGGGGGCCATGGCCGTCGACTGCCCGGTCTCGGGCGGCTGCCACCGGGCGGCCACCGGCAACATCTCGATCTTCGTGGGCGGCACGCGCGAGGCCTTCGAGCGCGCCTTTCCGGCAATCCAGGCCATGGGCCGGCGCATCCTGCACACCGGGCCGCTCGGCTCAGCCTCGATCCTCAAGGTGCTCACCAACTACCTCGCCACGGCGAACCTGGTGAGCCTGGCCGAGGCCCTGACGACGGCCAAGCTGGCGGGCATGGACCTCAACA
>CALJXB010000084.1 GCA_937974415.1 uncultured Kiloniellales bacterium | reverse complement strand
GCCACCGTCTCAAGCCCGGCACCGTTGATCCAGACCTCGGCGTGTTCGGTGATGCACGCGTTGACGGTGAAGGCGAAGCGCCGCTTGAAGACGCTCACCGCGACCAGGTCGCGATGGGGGCGGATGATCTCGTCGAGATACTGGTCCAGCGTGTATTCGTCGCGATCGAGGGCGGGCATGGCGACCCCGAAGGCCGGGAAGACGTCCGCCACCAGGGCCTTGGCGGCCATGGGAAACTCGCCCTTCATGCGCGGGCGCCATTGCTCCAGGCCGTCCCGCTCCTGGACGAACGCCTTGATGTCCATTTTTGCATCGCGGATCTTGGTGTTGTTCGCGTCGTTGCCGGCCGAGACGATGTAGACCTCGTCGCTTTCGCGGATGCCCTGGCACTCCGAGAGCCGGCGCATCCGGGTCTCGACCATGCCGAAGTTGCGCGCCCAGGCGCGGAATTCGAAGCGCGGCTTGATCTCGTTCATCGCCGGGCACCCTCTGTGGTCGACTGATTACACGGCCGATGGCGGCGCGGAGCAGCCTTCAAGCGAGACAATGGCGGGCGCCTAGGCATCGCTAAAAGACTCCGGCAGGCCGGCGCCGCGGAGGAGCGTCAGATAGCGCTCCAGGTCCTCCCGCTTGCGATAGGGAGACTGGCGAACCGCGTGCGACACATTGGCGTCGGGGTGGCCCTGCAGCAACGCGGCGATCTGTCTTCGCGCATCGTCGTCCCGCCGGGCAGCCGCATAATTCGCTGCCAATAGCAGACGCGCCTCCGTCAGGTCCGTCCCGCGGTCCAGGACATCCTCTAGAAGAACGATGGCCTCCTGATGCCGGCCCGCCGCGAAATAGACCTGACCGATGATGAGCGCGTACCAATCGGGAAAATGCGGGTTGAGCCTGACCGCAAGATCCATTTCATCGGCCGCGTCTCGGGCTTCGCTCGAGAAAGCGAGGACACTGGCGTGGAGGGCGCGGGAATCGGCATTGTTGGGGCCGAGGGCCACCGCCCGCTCGAGCGATGCCAGCGCCCGGTCGTGCCGGTGCTGAAAGAGTTCGACGAAACCGCGGGTGGCATAGCCCCAGAAATCCCGGCCATTGGCGGAGACCGCGTTCTGGGCCGCCTGGTGGGCCAAGATCAGCGATTGCTCCGGATCGTCGGACCACTCTCCGTAGCTATAGATGTGGTACCAGGCCAGATTGACGAGGGCCAGGGCGTAACGGGGCTCCAGTGCGAGGGCCGCCTCGGCTTCGTGCCGCGCCGCTTCGATGTTCTCGCGGTCGTAGCGGTAGAACAGGGCCCAGGCGCGCAGCATATGATCGTAAGCGTCCAAGTCCGTCGGCGCCTGCTCCAGGGCCCGGGTGCTTTCGATATCCCTGAACTCGTGCAGCAAGCTGTTCAGAATCGCGCCGGTCAATTCGTCCTGGACGGCGAAGACATCCTCGAAGTCCCGGTCGTAACGCTGGGCCCAGACATGACGATTGGTTCGGGCGTCGATCAACTGGGCCGTCAGCCGGATCCGGCCGGCGCCTTTGCGAACGCTGCCTTCCAGCACATAGCCGACGCCGAGCTCCCGGCCGATTTGCGTGACGTCCTTGGCCTGGCCCTTGTAGGCGAAGCTGGAGTTGCGGGCGATGACGAAGAGCTCCGACTCCCGGGACAGCTCGGTGATGATGTCCTCGGCCAGTCCGTCGGCGAAGTAGTCCTGCTCGGGATCGCCGGACATGTTCTCGAAGGCCAGAACCGCGATGGAGGGCTTGTCGGGGAGCGGCATAGCGTCTTTGGCCGGCGGCGCAGTGGCTGCGGCCGCACCGTCGACTGCGACACGGTAGACCCGGACCGGCTCGGCGACGTTCTTGAGGTCCTGTTCCCCCAAATCCTCGAAGCCGACCCCGACCTTGCCTTTGGCTTGCCGGTAAGCGTCACCGGAGAGGCAAATCCCGCCGGGCTCGGCAAGGCCCTCAAGGCGCGCGGCGATGTTCACGCCGTCGCCGTAGATGTCCGAGCCCTCGACGATCACGTCCCCCAGGTTGACGCCAATGCGCAAGGCGATGCGTTGCTCCTCGGATAGATCGGGCTCGCGCCCGGCCACCTCCTGCTGAATATCGACGGCGCAAAGGACGGCTTCGACGACGCTGGGGAACTCGGCTAGGAGGCCGTCGCCCATAATCTTCACGATGCGACCGCTGCGCTCGGTGATATTCGGCTGAACCAAGTCCTTGCGCAGAGACTTGAGCCGTTCGAGCGTGCCCGCCTCGTCCGCCCCCATGAGGCGGGTGTAGCCGACCACGTCGGCAGCCAGTATCGCGGCGAGCTTGCGTTCCACGGCGTCTCTCCCTTGCCTGGGAGACTAACCACCAGGAGTGGGAGAATCCATCACGCCGAACTCCGGCCCGCCCGGCATGCGCAGCGGCGGCGCCGGCACGGCGTTCAAGGCCCGGCGAACGCCGGCCTGAAAAGCAAAGGGCGGACCGCAGAGGTCCGCCCAGAGCTCGCGCACGCAATGTTTGCCCGGGATCAAGCAAGATCGAAACGGTCGAGGTTCATCACCTTGGTCCAAGCCGCCACGAAGTCCTTCACGAAGGCCTCTCCGGAGTCGTCGCAGGCAAAGACCTCGGCGATGGCGCGGAGCTGAGAGTTCGAGCCGAAGACCAGGTCCACGGCGGTCGCCGTCCATCTGACCTCGTCCGAACCGGAGACGCGTCCCTCGTAGACCGTCTCGTCCGAAGCAGACTTTCGCCACGTGGTGTTTAGATCGAGCAGGTTGACGAAGAAGTCGTTGGTCAAGGTCTCGGGCCGCGTGGTGAAAACACCGTGAGCCGCGCCGCCGACGTTTGCGTTCAAGGTGCGCAGGCCGCCGACGAGCACCGTCATCTCGGGCGCAGACAGGGTCAGCAACTGCGCCCGGTCCACCAGCAGCTCCGCGGCCGTGCGCCGGTGGCCCTTGCCCAGGTAGTTGCGGAAGCCGTCCGCGGTCGGTTCGAGATGGCCGACCGAGACCACGTCGGTTTGGTCCTGCGCGGCGTCCATCCGTCCCGGCGTGAAGGGAACTTTCACGTCGTGACCGGCCTTCTTGGCCGCTTGCTCGACGGCCGCACAGCCGCCCAGAACGATCAGGTCGGCGAGCGAGACCTTCTTGCCGCCGGACTGGGCGCCGTTGAAGTCCGCTTGGACCGTCTCCAAGGCCTGCAACACGCC
>CALJXB010000083.1 GCA_937974415.1 uncultured Kiloniellales bacterium | reverse complement strand
GGCCTCGCGCGCAAGACCGCCGTGGTGGAGCGGGCGGTTGCGGTTCACCGGGACGCCTCAGGGGAGGCCCCGGGCAAGACCGGGCGCGACCCCTTCGAGGTGTTGCGCTGCCTCGGCGGCCTGGAGATCGCCGCCATCGTCGGGGCGGTGAGGGCGGCGCGCCTGGCGCGCACGCCGGTGGTCCTCGACGGCTATACCTGGACCGCCGCCGCGGCGCTGCTGCATGCCGCCGATCCGGGCGCCCTCGATCATTGCCTGGTGGCTCACCGCTCGGCCGAGCCAGGGCACCGGCGCCTGCTGGAGACCCTGCGGCAGGAACCGCTTCTCGACCTCGGCATGCGGCTCGGCGAGGCCTCGGGCGCCATGCTCGCGGTGCTGCTGCTGAAGGCGGCCTGCGCCTGCCACGGCGGCATGGCGACCTTCGACGAGGCCGGAGTAAGCGGCCCGGCCTAAGCCCGCCTTATCCCACTCTAGGCCAAGCGGAACGTGCTATACTGGGGCGGTCGGGACGCCGTCCTTTTCGCGTGCGAGCCGCCCTAGGGGCTGCTGGGGGTTCCATGAGACTCATGTCGCCGAGCCGCTACTTTCGATCGGCCGAGACATCTCGGGTCCCCGACGGCTGCCTGATTTACGCCGTGGGCGACATCCACGGCCGCCTCGACCTGCTGGAGCAGATGCACGAGGCCATCGAAGCGGACGCCGCCAAGACCCAGGCCGAGCGCATCCAGGTGGTCTACGTCGGCGACTATGTGGACCGTGGGCCGGATTCCTCGGGCGTCATCGAACTGCTGATTAGGCAACCGCTCCAACGCCGGGTGGCCGGTCTCGAGTGCGTGCACCTGATCGGCAATCACGAGGCCTTCCTGTTGCAGTTCCTGGAAGAGCCGGACAGCGCCAGTATCTGGTTCATGAACGGCGGCGATGCGACCTTGCGCAGCTATGGGGTGGATCCCTGGGAGTGCAGCCAATCGGACAACTTCGCCGAAGACCTTCGAAGGACCTTTGCCAGGCGGCTGCCGGAGGCGCACCTCCAGTTCTATCGCGATTTGCGGCTGTCCCACGAAGTCGGCGACTATCTCTTCGTGCACGCCGGCGTGCGTCCCGGCATCGCCCTCGACGAGCAGACGCCGGAGGATCTCATCTGGATCCGCGAAGACTTCCTCAATTCGAACAAGAATTTCGGCCGGATCATCGTCCACGGACACACGCCGATGCGCAAGCCCCAGTCGCTCGCCAACCGCATCGGCATCGATACCGGCGCGGTCTACGGCGGCAAGCTGACCGCCTTGGTGCTCGTGGGCTCCGAGCGCCGCTTTCTGCAGGTCTGAGTCAGCGGTTGTCCGGCGTCACCGGGGAAACGCGAACCGGCCCGCCGGAAGGCAGGCCGGTCTCTCGTTCGACGCCGGTCTAGAGTGAGGCTTAGGCCGCGCGCTGGGCGCCGCGTTCGCCCGTGATCGTGGCGAGTATGTTCTGCGGCGCGGTTTCGCCGTAGGGGTCGGTCTCGCAGTTGTCCGAGAAGCCCGGCTCTTCGAACCAGGTCTCGACCAGGCCGTCGTCGACGATGGCGGCGTAGCGCCAGGAGCGCAGGCCGAAGCCTAAGTTGTCCTTGGCGACCAGCATGCCCATCTTGCGGGTGAACTCGCCCGAGCCGTCGGGGATCAGCGTGACCTTGTCGACGCCCTGCTGCCGGCCCCAGGCGTTCATGACGAAGGCGTCGTTGACGGCGACGCAATAGATCGCGTCGATACCCTGAGCGCGGAACGAGTCGAAGAGCTTCTCGAAATCCGGGAGTTGGTAGGTCGAGCAGGTCGGGGTGAAGGCGCCGGGCAGCGAGAACAGAATCACGCGCTTGCCTTCGAAATAGTCGGCTGTGGTCTTGTCCTGCCAGCGGTAGGGGTTGGGGCCACCAACGGACTCGTCGCGCACGCGGGTCTTGAAGGTGACCTCGGGGAGCTTTCTGCCAATCATGTCTGGATCCTTCGTGCCAGGGTAAATGCCGGCCCAAGAAATCACGCTATGAAAACGTGTTATCGCGTTTCTTAGAGCAATTCAAATGTATGTTGCGGCGCACAATTTTCAAGGGGCAGCCGCAAAAAAACTGTCCCGTCGAGACGCCCTGAGGCCCCGACCGGCACGGCTATCGAGAGAGCCAGCCAAAGTGAGCCCGCCAAAAGGCGGGCAAGGATTGGAAAGACGTTCGCCGGGCAGTTCAGTTTGCGGTCAGCGCCGCCACCGCCGGCCGATCCAGATCACTTCTGCGGCAAGGTCTTGCTGTAGGCCAGAACGTCGGCCGCGTCCTGATGGCTGAAGGCGCTCAGCGCGATCATTTCCACACCCGGGTGCCCATGGCGAATCTTGAAGAAGACCTCCCAGGGATTGGCGTTGGACTCGGTCCCCACATAGGCGGGCTCATCGTCATCGCCCCAGTTGATCGCGGTGCCGTTGTAGCCGTGGCACGCCGCGCAAACGTTTTGGAAGATTGCCTTGCCGTGGTTAGGATCGCCCGAAACTTCACCCTCGTCCGACACGTACTGCCGGATGTCGTACTGGCCCTTCGACAGGAAGGTCGCCAGCCACTTCATGTGCTGCTCCGAGATCATATCATGGGTGAATTGGTGCGTGTCGTCCATGAGGATTTTGTGAATCTTGTTCGGATCCATGCCCTCGACTCCACGAACGCCTTTAACTCCGGTTTGATAGGAGCCGGAGGCATACTTGCCGTCTTTACCGAGAAAATCCCAGCCGTGGCAAGATTTGCAGCGCCAGGTCGTGTCGCCCTTCTTTTTCGTGTTCGTTGCTGGCCAAGCTGCATGCGTCGTTCCTGGGCTTTCCGCGTCCAGCATGTTGATCCAGTTGTCATAGATCCTTCCGCCCATCGCAATCACCCAGGCTTCGCTGGGCACGGCGGGATGCCCCTGGACGTAGTACTTTTCGTGCTCCTCGAGTTCGTGTTCCTCGTCGTCCTCGTCGGCCACCGCGGCACTACCAAGCAGAATAGCGCCGGCAAACATCGCGCCGACAAGCAACACAAAGGCCCCAATGAGTTTGGTTCGCATGATGACCTCCTCCTCTTGAGCAGGTGTCAATTGAAGTTGCCTGAACGTTGAAGGCAATCACGGAAGCCCCGCGAGGTCATTGATCTCGCTCAATGGGTCGGTCGGTTTTTCAACCCGCCGGCGAGGCGCAATGTTTGGGGCAGGTATTGATTTCGCGCAGCCGTCGCTTCAGACCTGCGGGACAGGAAAACGGGGGCTCCAAACGAGAAAACCCCCCGGGTCCGGCCCGGGGGGTTTTCCGGTCGTAGCTGTCTTTGCAATTAGTCGACGAGCTTGAGGTTATCAGCCGCTTCCTTGCCGTTGCGGCCAGTGACGAGCTCGTACTCGACTTTCTGACCCTCGACGAGATCGGCGATCCCGGACCGCTCAACGGCCGAGATGTGCACAAATGCGTCGGCTCCGCCATTGTCGGGCTGGATGAATCCATAGCCCTTGGTGTGGTTGAACCACTTCACGGTTCCTGTAATCAAGGTTTAGGCCTCACATAACGATTGAGCGCACGCCGCGCACCACGCCACGGCGAGAGACAGTCGCAACGTCTTTCCTGGAGAGAAGCCGGCGACGGCAGGACGCGAAGCAGCCACCCCGTCCAGCAACGTTTAGAACTGGCTAGTCAGGACCTTAGCCGCGCCGAGAGGCGATCACAAGTGGCAAGAGCGCGGCCGCTCGTCTGGCGCCGCCGCCTCCCGGCTTCAGGCCGACCTGCCTTTGGCGTGGTAGATATAGCCGAGGAAGTTCATCAACAGCTGGGCGGCCAGGAAGGCGGTGCTGCCGGTCAGGTCGTAGTCGGGCGCCACCTCCACCAGATCGATGCCGACCACATCGCCCTTCTCGACCAGGCCCTGGAAGATCTCCAGCACCTCGTAGTATTCGAAGCCGCCGTGGCTCGGCGTGCCGGTGCCCGGCGCAATCGAGGGATCGAAGCCGTCGATATCGATGGTGACGTAGTAGCGCAGACCGTCGGGAATCTTCGCCAGCACGCCGTCGCGGCCGAGTTCGCGGCAGTGGCGCACCGAGAGAATGGTGGAGCCCGCCTTGCGTGCCGCCTCGTAGTCCTGCCGGTTGGACGAGGAGACGTTGCGGATGCCGAGCTGGGTGAAGCCGGTGACGTGCTTCATCTCGGAGGCGCGGCGCAAGGGATTGCCGTGGCCGTAGCGCACGCCGTGGCGCTCGTCGACGAAATCAAGATGGGCGTCCACGTGGATGATGTGGACCGGGTCCTGGTCGTCGAAGGCTCGGATGCAGGGGATGTGCACCGAGTGGTCGCCGCCGAGCACCACCGGCAGGGCGCCCGCCTTGAGGATCTTGCGAACGCCGAACTCGATATTGTCGTGGCTCTTGTTGGTATCGGTGTGAATCATGTCAGCGTCGCCGACGTCGACCATGCGCACTTTGTCGACCGGCAAGTAGGTGACGTCGTCCTCGAAGTCGTAGGCCCCGTCGTGGCCGAAGGAAAAGAGGGTCGAGGCCTCGCGGATCGAGCGCGGCCCGAAGCGCGCGCCGGCGCGGTACTGGGTGCCCATGTCGAAGGGCGCGCCGAGGAGCGCGATGTCGGCGTCGATCGCGTTCCAGTCGAGACAGGCCGGCTGCTTGCCGAAGGTACAATGACCAACGAAGGGCAAATCGAGGCGCCCGCTCTCGTATCCGTGCTTTGTCATGGGACCCCCTGCCTCTCTGGCGTTCGCTCGGGCCGGTACGGACCCGATCTCGATTGATTGGATGTCCAGGATCTTAGCAGAAGGGTGAGACCGGCCCAAGAAACAGGATGAACGACGCGCCTTCCGCCGAAGAGCGGTTTATGCAATGCCGAGATTGGGGTATTCCGGTTGGCAGCGCGGACTTTGTACGTTCAACGATGATCAAGGAACGCGGCCTTTGTCGGCAAAGCTAACGGGAGGCTCACGCGGTCATGTCCGAAACAGCGGAGCGGATGGAGCAGCTGGAAACGGCGCTCCACGACTGCGCCGGCCGGCCGTCGGAGGCGCGCGTCACCCTGCCGCCGGAAGCCTATTACGACCCGGATTGGTTCGCCCTCGAACGCGCGAAAGTCCACGAAAGGGACTGGCTGCTGCTCGGCCACGTCTCGGAGCTGCCGCAAGAGGGCCACTATCTCTGCGTCGACGTGCTCGGCGAGCCGCTGTTCCTGGTTCGCGACGAGGCAGGCCAGTTGCGCATCCTGTCGCGGGTCTGCCGGCACCGCGGTGCGGACATGCGGCCCGAACAGGACGCCGGGCGGGCCCGCGGCTTCGTCTGCCCCTATCATCACTGGTCCTACAAGCTCTCGGGCGGCCTTCGTCACGCGCCCCTGATGGACGGCTCAGCCGCCCTGGACCCGAAGACCTGCCGCCTTCCCGAGTTCCGCCACGAGGTCTGGCAGGGCTTCGTCTTCGTCACCTTCGACCCGGATGCACCCCCCTTGGCGGCGCGCCTGGATCATCTCGAGACGCGCATCGAGAACTGGCGCCTGGCGGAGATGGTCGTCCTGCGCAAGCAGGACTGGCCGGCGCCGTGGAACTGGAAGATCATGGTGGAGAACTTCCTTGAGGGCTATCACCACATCGGCACCCATGCCCGCTCGCTGGAGCCTATCTGGCCGGGCGAGTCCCACGAGACCGAAAGCGCCTCGGTCGGGACGACGATGCTGCGGTTTCCCAACAGCGCCGACTATCTCGCGCGCCGGGTCCATCGCCCACCGAGCGCCGAGGCGGAAGGCCTTGGCGCTATTTCCGGGCTTTCGGATGAAGACTTGGCGGCGTCTCTGGTCATGTCGGTGTTGCCCAGCCTGACCGGCTTTCTGGTCGAAGACCGAGCCTATATCTTCCGCATCCTGCCGACCGGTCCGGAGGCCACCTCGCTCACGACCTACGAGCTGACCCACGACGAGCTGTTGCAAACCGCGGGTGCCAAAGCCAAGCTGCCGGCAGAGTTCGTCATGTTCGACACCTTTCATCAGGAGGATCTGGCGTTGCTAGCGCGGATGACCGCGGGGCTGAAGGCACGCGCCGCGCGGCCTGGCGCGCTCAGTCTCTACGAAGAGCCGATCTGGCAACTGCAGCGCTATCTCTCC
>CALJXB010000082.1 GCA_937974415.1 uncultured Kiloniellales bacterium | reverse complement strand
AGGACGATGGCGAAACCCTCGTCGCGCTTTAGCAGCAACTTCTCGTAGACGTACTCGATCACGCCGACGTCCAAGCCCCGGGTCGGCTGGTTGGCCAAGATCAGGCAGTTCGCGTGAAGGAACTCGCGCGCCAGGATGATGCGCTGGGCATTGCCGCCGGAGAGCGTGTTGGCGGCGACGTCGGGCGAAGGCGTGGCGATCTGAAACTGGTCGATCTGTTGCTCGGCCAGTTGCGCGATCCGCGTGCCGTCGAGAAACGGGCCATTGCGGTAGTCCATGGAGTACTGCCAGCCCAAGACGAGATTCTCGGCGACGCTGAAGTCGCTCACCAGGCCTTCGCGAAACCGGTCGTCCGGAATGTAGCCGACGCCGCGGTCGAGCGCCGCCCGGGGCGTCAGCCCCGTCACGTCCTCGCCCTTGAGACGGATCTCCCCCGCGCTCGCCGGGCGCAGCCCCATGAGCACTTCGAACAGCGGCTTCTGGCCGTTTCCGGCAACGCCCGCAAGGCCGAGGATCTCGTGCTCGGCGACGGAAAAAGTGATGTCGTCCAGGACCCGCTCGCCCCACTCGCCGATAGCGCCGACGCCTTCGACCTCGAGCACCGGCCGGCCCGGCGACCGCTCGGGCTTCTCGACGGTGAGGGCGACCTCGCGGCCGACCATCATGGTGGTCAGGGCCTCGGGCGTGGTGTCGGCCGTCTTCATGGTTTCGATCACCCGGCCCTTGCGCAGCACGGTGACCCGATCCGACTGCAGAATTTCGTTGATCTTGTGGGAGATCAGGATGACCGAGAGGTGCTGGGCGCACATCTGCCGGATGATCGTGAAAAGACGGTCGGACTCCTGGGGCGTCAAGACCGCGGTGGGCTCGTCCAGAATGAGAAGCTCGGCGCCGAGGTAAAGCGCCTTCAGGATCTCCACCCACTGCTGCTGGCCGACCGCCAGCTCCCAGATGTAGGCGTCCAGGTTGAGGTCGATCTCGTAGCTATGGCAGATGTCCCGGATCTTTTGCCGCGCCTCCTGGTCGCGCAGGCGCAGCCCGCTTTCCTGGGTCCCGACGATGATGTTTTCCAGCACCGTGAACTCTTCGACCAAGACGAAATGCTGGTGCACCATGCCGATGCCGAGACGAATGGCATCGTTGGGAGACGAGAGCTCGACCTCCTTGCCGCGGTACAGAATCCGGCCGCTATCTGGCTGGTGATAGCCGTAGATACAGGACGAAAGGGTCGACTTTCCGGCCCCGTTCTCGCCGAACAGGCCATGAAGCTCGCCGGCCGCGACATCGAAGCTGATGCGGTCGTTGGCCACAACGCGCGCGAAGCGCTTGGTCAGGTTCTCGACTCTGAGAAGTTCGGTCATGGCCATTCGCCCCGGAGAGGCGGTCTCCAGGTGCGTCGAGCTCCGGGAAACCGCCTGTCCTCAAGCCTGCTGGCAGGGAGTCAGTCGGACTTCGGGTCGGACACGTCGAGGGGAACCTCGAGTTCGCCTCCGGCGATCTTCGCCTTCATATCGGCGACCTCGGCCTTGACGTCATCCGGCAGGGACGACTCCAGGGCGTGATATGGCGCGATGTCGGTGCCCCCTTCGGCCAGCGAGAACCACCGCTTCTCGGTATTGCCGGCATAAGGCTTGCCGTCCGCCTTGAACGCCCACCACTCGTCGATGATCCACTTGATGTCCGGGTCCCAGAGCGCCACGGCGCTGCTGACGATGGTCGTCGGCGAATAGTTGTGGTCGTCCTGGAAGTTGGCGAAGCACAGGATCTTGGCTTCCTCGCAGGGCTCGAAATTCGCCGCCAGCTGGAAGATGAAGTCGGCGCCGGTCGAGATCTGGGCATTGGTGAATTCCGCCGCCTTGGCCGGGTCGTACCACGACTCGATGAAGGCCACCTTCTGCTTGATGTCCGGATTGACCGAGCGGGCGCCGGCGAAGAAGCCGTTGATCTCGTCGTTGACGTCGTCGGCCGGGAAGGTCCCGACGACACCCAGGGTGTCGGACTCGGTCATGCGCCCCGCGATCAGGCCCAAGAGGTAGGCGGACTCGTGAACGCGCTTGTAGACCCAGTACTGGTTGCCGCCGAGGCCCTCGTTGCCCGAGCCCACCACGACGAAGAGGATCTCGGGGAACTCGTCCCTGAGCTTCTTCACCTGGTCGGAGTAGGTGCTGTGGGCCCAGATGATGTCGTACTGGCCGGTCTCGGCGAAGAGGCGCATGGCGTCGCCCGCATCGTCGCCCCATAGGGGGTCGGTATACTGCCAGGAGATGTCGAGGCCATTGGGCTGCTCGGCCTTCACCCGCTCCAGGGCCTGGATCAAGGTGCCGTCCCAGCCGCTTTCGATCCCGGCGGAAAGGATGATCGCAATATTGAGCTCGTCGGGTTCCTCCGCCTGCGCCGCCGTTTGGATGCCGACCAGCAAGGTCGCTGCGGCGATCAACGTGACGGCGTTGCGAAGCATCTTTGCAATAAACATGTGATTCCTCCCTATCTGGACCCAAGTCTAGAGTTCTAACAGCTACGCGGGGCCTTTGGCACGCGAAGGGACAAAGGTCCTGCGATCGCTTGCCATGCCCTCTTTAGCGCTTGGCATGAGGTCGTCCGTCATCAGGCGCTCCCGGCCTCCAAAGCCGCCCCGAGACCGAAGGTCTTCACCAAGCCCTTGCGGTACTCGAGCGACATGCGGTCGGCCGGGATGCTGATCTCTTCGGATATATCGAGCGGTAGTTCCGGCGGCCGCTGCCCTTCCACCAAAGGCTGGTCCTCGTCGTTGATCACCAGCGCTTCGGCGGTCCAGGTGTCGAAATCTGGATATCCCGTGGAGTCGGTGTAGAGCTGGAAGATCCGCGTCCGGTGCGCCGAAACGGGGCAAGCGGCGTCGGCGAAATAATGGACGTAGTTCGAGTCGACCGGGCAAACATGGAGCAAGGTCGAAAAAGGATAGGTCAGCTCGTAGAGATAGCGGACCTTGCGGTTGCGTTTCTTCACGCCGTCGGGAAAGCGATTGCCGCCCTCCATGTAGGTCATTTCGAAAGACAGCCCGTAATCCCTGCGCTCGACC
>CALJXB010000081.1 GCA_937974415.1 uncultured Kiloniellales bacterium | reverse complement strand
GGCCGCCTTGAGGACGACGTGCCAGAGAACCTGGTTCTTGGACGCGCCCATGGAGTAGGCCGCGTGTATCTGTTCGATCGAGGACGACCTGACCCCGGCGCGAGCGGAGATGGCCAAGGGGGCGAAGCACGCGAGATAGATCAGGAAGATCTTCGAGAAGTCGCCGATCCCAAACCAGATGATCGTTAGCGGCAGATAGGCGAGCGGCGGGATCGGCCGATAGAACTCGATCGGCGGATCGAAGACTCCCCTGGCGATGCGGTTCATGCCCATGGCGATGCCGATGGGAATGGCGGTCACGACGGCCAGGAAAAACGAGCTGAAGACGCGGTATAGGCTGGCGAGGATGTGCTCGTGCAGGGCGTTCTCGCTGAAGCCCTCGCACTCGGCGACGACCTCGACCCGGGTGCCGACGAACACCAGAAAACGTTCGATATAGTGGTCGTAGCAGGCGATCTTCAGAAACTTCGAGAAAACCAACCCCGGAGACGGCACAAAAAGCGGCCTGATTAGCCCCAATTCGGTGACCAGCCACCAGGCGCCCAGAATCGTCACTATGGTCACGACGCTGATGAGTGTGCTTTTCCCGGTCCCGGGCGCGCCGTAGGGGTCCTTGGTCGGCACGTCTCGCTTGAAGATCCATTCGAGTGCCATGGCGCGTCCTACTGCTCGATCTCCTCGCCGTAGATGATCGACAAGACCTCTTCGCGGATCTTGATGAAATCGGGATCGGATTTGATCTTCCTGGCGTCGCCCAGCTCGAAGTAACGGCGATAGAAATCCAACGGGTATTCGTGGGTGATTCGGCCTGGCCGTGGCGACATGACGATCAAGCGCGTCGCCATGAATAGCGCCTCTTCCACCGAATGGGTGATGAAGAAGACAATCTTCTTGGTTCTTTGCCAGACCTGCAGGATCAGTTCCTGCATGGTCTCCCGGGTGAAGGCGTCGAGCGCCCCCAGGGGCTCATCCATCAGCAGTATTTCCGGGTTGGTCGTCAGCGCCCTGGCGAGCCCGACCCGTTGCTGCATGCCGCCGGAGAGCTGATAGATCGGATGGTCGCCGAACTCGGAGAGCCCGACGAGGTTCAAGTTTTCTTCCGCGGTTGCGGTACGCTCACGCTGGCCAACGCCCTGGAGCTTGAGCCCGAAGGCGGTGTTCTCCAAAACATTGAGCCAGGGAAAGAGAGCGTGCTTTTGAAACACCACGCCGCGGTCGCGCCCCGGTCCGGTTATCGGCTTGTCATGAAGTGTAATCGAGCCCGAGGTCGGTGGCAGGAAGCCCGCCATCACGTTCAACAAGGTTGTCTTGCCGCAGCCCGAGGCGCCCAGAGCTACAACAAACTCTTCCGGCTCGAAGTCGATATTGACCCCCTCGAGAGCCGTGACCACTCCCCCGCCGCTCTGGGCGGAAAAGATCATGCCGACATCCTTGAGGCTCAACGGCACGGACATGGAGAAATACCCGGATGCGAAAACGGCAAAAAGGAGCCCCGAACCTCGGGCAGGCCGGGGCTCTCTCTTCGATGCCTAGCAGCCGCCCTGTAACGCCATGTTGGCGAAGGTCGGATTGGACGCATCCTCATAGCTGTCCAGGACGGTGTCGATCTTGCCCTGGTCCTTGAGGAATTCCGAGGTGGCCTCGAGTGCCTTGGCAACGCCTCCACCGAGCCAGGTGCCCGAGACTTGCTGCTCCAGAGTGGGATAGTCGTAGAGTGCCAAAACTCCTCCGACCTGATCCTCCTGGCCGGAAACCGCGGCCGCTATGGCCTTGGCCTTATCCGTGCCCGGACCATAGTCGTTGGGATTGGCTCTGTAGTCGGCGTCCGCCGCGGCGACCATCTTGACCCATTGACAGGTGAACTCCGGGTTCTCCTCGGTGAAGCCCTTGCGGGCGACCATGGCGTCGAAGGTCGCCTTGCCCCAATTGCTGAGATTCCCCGAGGTCAGCAGAACGTGGCCCTTTTCCTTCATCCGGCCCAGCGCCGGGTCCCAGACGAAGCCGCCGGCGATATCGCCTCTCTCCCAGGCCGCGACCATGTCGGGCGGCGACATGTCGATGACGTTGACGTCCTTGGGAGAAATGCCGAGCTGCTCCAAAGCGAACATCATGTGGAAGTGGGTCGTGGAGCCGAACGGCACGGCGATGGTTTTGCCCATGAGATCCTGCGGTGCCGTGACGGTGTCGTCGACGACCAGGGCCTCGGCGTCGTTGATGTTGTCGTAGATGTAGATGACCTGAAGGTCGACACCTCGACTGTAGCCAGCGGCCGTCGGCGAAGAGCCGTTGAGCGATATGTCGATCGAGCCCGATGCCATGGCGTTGATCACCTCGGTCCCGGAGGTGAACTGAAAGAACTCGATGCTCTTACCGCCAAGTCCTTCTTTTTCAAGCATATCCTTGTTCGCCTTCCAGGGGCCGTACACCAGCTGGTAGCCAATGTTGACATCGGCTGCGCCGGCAGAGCCCATCGAGAGAGCAAACGCGGCCAGAGCCGCGACAAAGATCTTTTTCATTATTGCCTCCCCGTATGAGATGGGATGTATTCGTTGCTGTGGCCTTGCTAATTGGCCTTATACGGAGACCTTAACCACAGATCAGAACGCGATCAAAGGAGTTTGTCCCCGTGATGGGACCCTGGATCGGATCCCTCTGACGCCTTGTTGCAAAATTCGGAGCACTGCTTTGACAATCAGGATGGCGCACGCGAGTGACCTGGACAGCGTAACGCTCTGCGCGGCAGAAGCTTA
>CALJXB010000080.1 GCA_937974415.1 uncultured Kiloniellales bacterium | reverse complement strand
GCTGCCGCGAGTCCCTGTGGAGCGGCCGGAGAGCGTCATCGGCAAGGACACGGTTCCGGCCATGAAGTCGGGCATCTATTGGGGCTACGTCGGCCTTATCGAGGGCCTGGTGACGCGCATCAAGGCGGAGTACGGCGGCGCCATGCGGGTCGTGGCCACCGGCGGCCTGGCGCCGATCTATGCCGACGCCTGCGATGCTATCGACGTGGTCGACCCGGACCTGACCCTGCGTGGCCTCGCGCTCATTCACGAAGCCAACCGCAGGTCCTCTTCATGACCGACGGTGCGATCGCTGACTTCGACGTGCCCGGCACCGAGGACCTCTATTTCCTGCCTCTCGGGGGCACCGGCGAGATCGGCATGAACCTCAACCTCTACGGCCACGACGGCCAGTGGCTGATGGTGGATCTCGGCATCACCTTTTCCGACGCCGGGGCGCCTGGCTACGACATCCTCATGGCCGACCCGGATTTCATCGTCGCGCGCTGCGACCGGCTGGCGGGTCTGGTGCTGACCCACGCCCACGAGGACCACATCGGCGCGGTGCCCTACCTCTGGCCGCGGCTGCGCTGCCCGATCTATGCCACCAAGTTCACCGCCAAGCTGGTGCGCGGCAAGCTGGCCGAGTTCGGCTGGGAAGACGAGGCCGAGATCGTCGAGGTGCCGCTCTCCGGCAGCTTCGAGGTCGGGCCGTTCCGGATCCAGCTGATCACGCTCACCCATTCCATTCCGGAGCCCAACGCGCTGGTCATCCGCACCGCCGCCGGGACGGTGCTGCACACCGGCGATTGGAAGCTCGATCCCGACCCGGTCGTCGGCGAGACCTACGACGATGCGGCGCTCAGGGCGCTGGCCGAGGAAGGCGTGTTGGCCATGGTCTGCGATTCGACCAATTCCCTGGTGCCTGGCGTCGCCGGGTCCGAAGGCACGGTGCAGGCGAACCTGGAGCGCCTGATCGGCGAGTTGGAGAACCGGGTCGCCGTGACCTGTTTCGCCACCAACGTGGCGCGCCTGGAGTCCATCCGCCGGGCGGCGGCGGCCCATGGTCGCAGAGTGGCGCTGGTCGGCCGATCGCTTCACCGCATCAACCGGGTGGCGACGGAATCCGGCTTCCTGACCGATCTGCCCCCGCTGATCGATGTAGAGGACATGGGTTACCTGCCGCGTAGTGAAGTGCTGCTGTTGTGCACCGGCAGCCAGGGCGAACCGCGCGGCGCCATGTGGCGCATCGCGCGGGGCGAACATCAGGACGTGGCGCTCGAGGCCGGCGATGCGGTGATCTTTTCCTCCCGGGTGATCCCCGGCAACGAGACCTCCATCCACGCCTTGCAGAACAGGCTGGTGGAGCAAGGCATCGCGATTTACACCGACCGGGACGAGCCGGTCCATGTCTCCGGCCACCCGGCGCGCGACGAACTGACCCAGATGTACCAATGGGTGCGGCCCAAGATCGCCGTTCCGGTTCACGGCGAGGCGCGCCATCTTGTAGGCCAGGCGGAGATCGCCAAGGAATGCCAAGTGCCAGAGGTCCTGGTGGGCGAGAACGGCACCCTGATGCGCCTGGCACCCGGGCCGGCCGAGATCGTCGACGAGATCTGGACCGGCCGCCTGGTGCTCGACGGCACCCGTCTGTTGCCGTCCGATAGTCCGCTGCTGCGCGATCGCAGCCGCCTGCGCTACAACGGGGCGGTGCTGGTCACCCTTGTGGTGGACGGGAAGGGACGGCCGCTCGACGATCCGCAGATCACGTTCGAGGGCGTCTTGGATCCCGAGAGCGAGCGTGAAATTGCCGAGGATGCCCAGGCCGCGCTGCGGGAAGACGTCGCCCGCCAGCCGGCCCATGTGCGGCGCGACGACGAGGCCCTGGTCGAGGCCGCGCGGGTTGCCCTGCGTCGGCATCTCTTCAAGGCCGTGGGCAAGAAGCCGGTGACCCGGGTCCACGTGGTGCGCTTGCCCTAGCCTTGGATCGTGCGACCCAAGGCACTAAATCCTTAGGCGTGAGGAGCGGAGGCGAGAGATGATCGGACGGCTCAACCACGTTGCCATCGCGGTTCCCGATCTGGCGGCCGCCACGGCGCAGTATCGCGACGTGCTGGGCGCCAAGGTTTCGGAGCCCGTCGACCAGCCGGACCACGGCGTCACCGTGGTCTTCGTCGAACTGCCCAACGCCAAGATCGAGCTGCTCCATCCGCTCGGCGCGGACTCGCCGATTGCCGGGTTCCTCGCCCGCAGCCCCTCGGGCGGCATCCATCACCTGTGTTACGAGGTCGACGACATCCTGGCCGCCCGCGACCGCCTGCAGGCGGGCGGCGCCCGGGTCCTGGGCGACGGCGAGCCCAAGATCGGCGCCCACGACAAGCCGGTGCTGTTCCTCCACCCCAAGGATTTCGCCGGCACTCTGATCGAGCTGGAGCAGGCATGAGCCGCGGCCTTTCGCCGATGCGGGGGATGGGCCGGCCATGACCTGGCTCACCGGCGTGATGGTCTATGTCGTCATCTGGTGGATGGTGCTGCTGACGGTGCTGCCCTGGGGCGTCAAGGTGCCGGAGAACCCGGAGCCGGGCCACGCAACCAGCGCGCCGCAGAACCCCATGATGTGGCGCAAGGCGCTGATCACCACCCTGATCGCCGCCGTCCTCTGGGGGCTTGCCTTCTGGCTGATCGAGAGCGACTTGCTGACCCTCAGGCCGGCGCCGCAAGGGGACTCGTGAATGTCCAGCTACTGCGATTACGCGCCGGGCGACCCGCTGCACGCGCCCTACCACGACCAAGAGTATGGCGTCCCGGCGCGCGACGAGGCCGTGCTCTTCGAGCGCCTACTCCTGGAGATCAACCAGGCGGGCCTCAACTGGGGACTCATGCTCAAGAAGCGCGAGGGCTTCCGCGCCGCCTACGACGGCTTCGACGTCGAAAAGGTGGCTGGCTACGGCGACAGGGACGTGGCCCGCTTGCTGGCCGATCCTGGCATCATCCGCAACCGGCTCAAGGTAGCGGCCGCCGTCCATAACGCCAGCGTCGTCCTGGCCTTTCGCGACAGCCACGGCGGCTTCGCCCCATGGCTCGACGCCCACCATCCGCTGGACAAGGACGCCTGGGTGAAGCTCTTCAAGAGGACGTTCCGCTTCACCGGCGGCGAGATCACGGGTGAGTTCCTGATGAGCATCGGATACCTGCCCGGTGCCCACCACGAGGCGTGTCCCACGTACAAAGAGATCGCGGCGCTGAAGCCTGCCTGGATGCGCGCAT
>CALJXB010000079.1 GCA_937974415.1 uncultured Kiloniellales bacterium | reverse complement strand
CTGCAATAAGGTCTCGGACAGCAGCAGTTCGCCCGGGCGAAGCCGGCTCAGGGCGGCTGCGAGATCCGGTGCCGCCAGGGCACGGGTCAAGCGCGCGACCAAAGTCTCGTGAAAGCCTAGCTCCTCCCCCATGCGCTCGATGCCTCCGGGCGGCGGGGCGAGGCCCTCGGCCACCAGTAGCGCCCGCAGGTTGCCGGCTTCATCCAGCGCATCGCGTGCCGCCGCCAAATCGCGCGGCCCGCCGCGGCCCAGGGTCAAGCGCGAGAGCGCCCGCTCGACGTCGGGACAACGCCTCAGGCTCTGGCGCAGGTCGGCCCGCAGGTCCTCATGGTCGAGCAGGAACTGCAGCATGTCGAGCCGCCCGGCGATGGCCGCCGGATCGGTCAGCGGCGCCGCGATGCGGCTCGCCAACAGGCGCCCGCCGGCACCGGTCACGGTGCGGTCGACGATCCCGAGCAGACTGCCCTTGCGGCCGCCGGACAGCGCCTGGACCAACTCGAGGTTGCGCCGGGTGGCGGCGTCGATCTTGAGGACCGCGCCCTCGGCCAGACGCGCAGGGGGCGCCAAGCGCGGCAGGCGGCCCTTTTGGGTCAGCTCGACATAATCGACGACCGCGCCGGCGGCGGCCAGTTCCGCGCGGTTGAAGTGGCCGAAGGCGTCCAAGGCCTGGACGCCGTAAAGCGCCTCGAGGCGGCGGCGGGCGTTGTCGCTGTCGAAGCGCGGCGCGGGCAGCGGGCTCAAGACCGCCTTCCATTCCGCGAAGGCCTCGAACAAGGCCTGGTCCTGCAACAAGGTCTCGGACAGCAGCAGTTCGCCCGGGCGAAGCCGGCTCAGGGCGGCTGCGAGATCCGGTGCCGCCAGGGCCTGGGTCCGGAACTCGCCGGTTGAGACGTCGAGCCACGCCAACCCGAGCGCGCCGCCGGCCTTGGCGAGGGCGGTCAGATGGTTGTGGCTGCGGGCGTCGAGCAGCTCGTCCTCGGTGAGGGTGCCGGGCGTCACGAGGCGCACGACCGCCCGTTCGACCACCGATTTGGGCCCCCGCTTCTTGGCCTCAGCCGGGTCCTCGACCTGCTCGCAGATGGCCACCTTGAAGCCCTTGCGGATGAGGCGGGAGAGGTAGCCGTCGGCGCTATGCACCGGCACGCCGCACATGGCAATGTCCTCGCCCAAGTGCTGGCCGCGCTTGGTCAGCGCGATATCGAGGGCCTCCGAGGCCAGGCCGGCATCTTCGAAGAACAGCTCGTAGAAATCGCCCATGCGATAGAACAGCAAGCAATCCGGGTGGGCCCGCTTGATCTCCAGGTACTGGGTCATCATCGGGGTGGTTGCGCCCGCCCCCTTTTCGGCGGCTTTCGGGGCGGCCTTCGGGGCGGTTGTCTTGCGGCCGCCGCCCCCAGGAACGGCCGGCTCCTTGGCGGCCGTGCGCGAGGCCGGCGTGGCCTTCTTCTGGATCGACTCCGGCCTCACGTCGGACACGGCCGGGCGGATTCTGTGAGGGGAGGTTCCATGGCCGCGGACCTTATCACGCCGACCCCCGCCTGACAGCGACTTTGCAGGCCCTAGGCAAGACCGGCTTAGCCGGGCAGAATACGGGCAGGGCGCCGAGCGGAGGAGAGGAATCAGTGTCGGACGAGCCGCCGATCGATTTGCAGGAAGACAGCCAAACCGTGTCGCCGGAGGTGGTCGGGCGGTTCGCCGACCGCGACTCCTTCAAGTCGGCCGTCGAGGATCTCCGCGCCGCCGGTTTCGAACGCAGCGATCTCTCGGTGCTCGACACCCGAGAGTCGCTCTCGGCCAGCGAAAGCGCCGGCGAAGCCTGGGGCGAGACACTGGCGGGCCTGATCGGCGAGGTGAAGTACCTCGGGCCCCTTACCGCCGCCGGGCTGATCATGATCGCCTCCGGGCCGGTCGGCGCCGCGGTTTCCGGCCTGGTTGCCGCCGGCATCACCGGCCTGGCCCTGCGCGAGCTGCTGGACGACATCAAGGCGACCCCTCATACCGAGGAATTCGCCCGGGCGCTGGAAAACGGCGCGGTCCTGCTCTGGGTGCGGGCCGAGACGGACGAGCGCCAAGTCGTTGCTCACAATGTGCTGGTGCGCCATGGCGCGGCCGACGTTCACCGGCACCTGCGCGAAATCGACGCCTGATCCGATCTTTTGGGCGCCGAGGCGCTGCCCGCGCAGAGCTTTCAGTCAGTATCACTGCCAATGACAGGGGGGCCGAGTCCGGACCGGTAGACACGATGGACGTAAAAAGAACCTCAGGGACGAGCGGCAAGAGGCCCAACATAACCGAGGAAGAGGCGCTCCGCCTGCATGCCGGCGGGCGGCCGGGCAAGCTCGAGATTCAGGCGACCAAGCCCCTGACCACCCAGCGGGATCTGGCTCTCGCCTATTCGCCGGGGGTCGCGATCCCCTGCGAGCGGATCCATGCCGACCCCAACACCGCCTACGATTACACGGCCAAGGGCAACCTGGTCGCCATCGTCAGCAACGGCACGGCCGTGCTCGGCCTGGGCAACCTGGGGGCGCTCGCCGCCAAGCCGGTGATGGAGGGCAAGGCCGTCCTGTTCAAGCGCTTTGCCGACGTCGACGGCTTCGACCTGGAGGTCGACACCGAGGATGTGGACGAGTTCGTCAATTGCGTGCGCTTTCTCGGGCCGTCGTTCGGCGGCATCAATCTGGAGGATATCAAGGCGCCAGAGTGTTTCATCATCGAGCAGCGGCTCAAGGAGGAGCTCGATATCCCGGTGTTTCACGACGACCAGCACGGCACCGCCATCATCGCCATCGCCGGTCTTTTGAACGCCTTGGACCTGACCGGGCGGGCGGTTTCGGAAGTCCGCATGGTGATCAACGGCGCCGGCGCGGCGGGCATCGCCTGCGCCGAACTGGCCAAGGCGGTCGGCATGGCGCCGGAACTGGTCGTTCTCTGCGATACCCGCGGCGTCATCTACCAGGGCCGCCACGAGGGCATGAACCAGTGGAAGACCGCCCACGCGGCGCCGAGCGAGGCGCGCAGCCTGGCCGAGGCCATGGTCGGCGCGGACGTCTTCTTCGGCCTTTCGGCGAAGGGGGCGGTGACCGGGGAGATGGTGGCGGCCATGGCCGACAAGCCCATCATCTTCGCCATGGCGAACCCGGATCCGGAGATCACGCCTGAGGAGGTGGCTGAAGTGCGCGCGGACGCCATCATGGCCACGGGCCGTTCGGATTACGGCAATCAGATCAACAACGTCCTTGGCTTTCCCTATATCTTCCGCGGCGCCCTCGACGTGCGGGCCTCGACCATCAACCTGGAAATGAAGGTCGCCGCCGCCAAGGCGCTGGCGGCGCTGGCGCGCGAAGACGTGCCCGACGAGGTGTCCCGGGCGTATGCCGGCCAACGGTTGCGCTACGGGCCCGAATACATCATCCCGGCGCCCTTTGATCCGCGCCTCATCGTGGCGGTGCCCAAGGCAGTGGCCGAGGCGGCGGTGCAAAGCGGCGTTGCCCGGCGCCCGATCGACGACATGGAGGCCTACGAAAAGGAACTGACGGCGCGCCTCGACCCCACCGCTGCGAGCCTGCAAAGCCTGTTCGAGCAGGTGCGCACCAAGCCCCGGCGGGTCGTCTTTGCCGAGGGCGAGGAGAGCAAATCGATTCGCGCGGCTCTCGCCTTTCACAACTCCGGTTACGGCACGCCGGTTTTGGTGGGCCGCGAGGACCGGGTCCGCGAAACCCTGGAGTCCATGGGCTTGGAGAGCGATGCGCTCGAGGTGCACAACGCCCGCCTGTCCGATCACAACGCCGCCTACACCGATTATCTCTTCAAGCGGCTGCGGCGGAAGGGGCACCTTTACCGCGACTGCCAACGCATGGTGAACCAGAACCGCAACGTCTTCGCCGCCTGCATGGTGGCGCAGGGCCATGCGGACGCCATGATCACCGGCCTGACCCGCAGTTTCAGCGTCGCCTTCGAAGACATCCTGCGCGCCCTGGACCCGAAGGAGGGGCACCGGGCCTTCGGCCTCTCCGTGATGCTGACGCGCGGGCGCACGGTTTTTCTCGCCGACACCACGGTCCACGAACTGCCGGACTCGGAGCAGCTCGCCGATATCGCGATCCAGAGCGCGGCCCAGGCGCGCGCCATGGGCCACGAGCCCCGGGTGGCGTTTCTCAGCTACTCCAACTTCGGCAACCCCATGCGCGAGAAAGCCCAGCGGGTGCGCGACGCCGTGGCGGTCTTGGATTCGCGGGTGGTGGACTTCGAGTACGACGGCGAGATGCAGGCGAACGTGGCCCTCGATGGCGAGCTGATGCGCGAGCTCTATTCCTTCTGCCGCCTGTCCGGCCCCGCCAACGTGCTGATCATGCCGGGGCTGCACGCCGCCAACATTTCGGCCAAGGTCCTGCAGAAGCTGGGCGGCGGTCACGTGATCGGACCGCTCTTGATCGGCATGTCGAAACCGGCCCAGATCGTGCCTCTGGGCGCCACCGCCAACGACCTGGTCACGGTCGCGGCGCTCGCCGCCTATGACGCCATTGCCGAGGCGCCGCTGCTTTAGCCGGATCCGGGCCGCCGATCAGCGCCCCAGCGACCCCGGCGGCCCCAGGGCCTGGCGGTAGGCCTGCTCCACCTCGTCGCCGAAGACGCAGAAGACGACCCG
>CALJXB010000078.1 GCA_937974415.1 uncultured Kiloniellales bacterium | reverse complement strand
GTCCAGGCGTCTTGCTCCTGATAGCGGCGAAAGCCGGCGAGCGGCGTCGCGATCGGGCCGGACTGGCCCGACGGCCTGAGGCGCATGTCAATCTCGTAAAGCCGGCCCTCGGCGGTGGGCGCCGTCAGGGCGTTGATCAGGCGCTGGGAAAGGCGGGCGAAGTAGTGGCTCGGCGCGAGCGGCTTGGCGCCGTCGCTGGCGTCGAGGCCCTCATCGCAATCGTAGATGAAGATCAGGTCCAGATCGGAGCTCACCGTCATCTCGCCGCTGCCCAGCTTGCCGAGGCCGAGGATCGCCAGCTCGGCGCCGGGCAAGCGGCCGTGGGTCTTGGCGAATTCCTCCAGGACCGGCTGGGTGAGCGCGGCGATGACGCTATCGGCGATGTCGCTCAGCGCCCGGCCGGTCTCGGCCAGGGTGTTGGTGTGGCGCAGGATCTGCACGCCGACCTGGAACTTGCGGTCGTTGGCCCAGCGCCGCGACAGGTCGAGCACGTCCTGGAAGTCCCGAGCCCGCGCGAGCCGCCCCGCCAGCTCCTCGTCCATGGCCGCGCGGCTCGGCGGCCGGGCGTGGAAGTCGGCCGACAGGACGGCATCCAGCAGGCCCGGGTTGCGGCTCAGGTGATCGGCGAGAGCAGGCGCCGTGCCCATGATCTCTGCCAGCAGGTCGAGTAGGTCCGGGTTGGCGTGCAGCAGGGAGAACAGCTGCACCCCGGCGGGCAGGCCGGAGAGGAACTCGTCGAACTTGACTAGGGCGGCGTCCGGGTTGGGCGTGCCGCCCAGGGCCTCGAGCAAGGCCGGCATCAGCTCGGTCAGGAGCTCGCGGGCCCGGGTGCTGCGCGTCGCGCGGTGGCGGCTGGGGTGCCAGCCGCGCACCAGGCCGAAGACCCGCTGGCCGTCGGCGAAGCCGAGCTGCTCTAGGGTCTCCAGGGTGGCCGGCTCGGCCTCGCCGCCGGTGAACACCAGGTTGCCGGGGGCCGAGAGCGAGGGCGCTTCCTCGAACAGCTCGGCATAATAGCTTTCGACCCGGCGCAACTGGCGCAGAACCTGGGCGCAGAACTGCTCGTCCGACTCCTCGCCCATGAGGGCGGCGAGGGTGGCGAAACCGGCCTCGTCGACCGGCAGGTCGTGGGTCTGCTGATCCTCGATCATCTGCAGGCGGTGCTCGAGCCGGCGCAGGAATCCGTAGGCCTCGGTGAGCTTCTCGGCGGCGCCCGGGTTGATACGGCCGGCCTTTTCCAGCGCGGCGAGGGCCTCGGTGGTGCGCGGGTTGCGCAGGCTCGGATCGCGGCCGCCGTAGATCAGCTGCTGGGTCTGGGCGAAGAACTCGATCTCGCGGATGCCGCCGCGGCCAAGCTTGATGTTGTGGCCCGGCAGGGCGATTTCGGCGCCGCCCTTGTGGGCGTGAATCTGGCGCTTGATGGAGTGGATGTCCTGGAGTGCCCAGAAGTCCAGGTTCTTGCGCCAGACGAAAGGCTCGAGCTCGCGCAAGAAGGCCTCGCCCAGGGCCAGGTCGCCGGCCACCGGCCGCGCCTTGATCATGGCCGCCCGCTCCCAGTTCTGGCCCATGCTTTCGTAGTAGGTCAGCGCCGCATCGATGGACAGCGCCAGCGGCATGGCGGCCGGGTCGGGCCGCAGGCGCAGGTCGACCCGGAAGACGTAGCCGTCGCCGGTGCGCTCCTCCATCAGCGTGACCAGGTCGCGGGTCAGGCGCACCAGGGCCTCCTGGGTCGTGCGTCGGCCGCGATAATCGATCCGCGCCGGGTCGAACAGCACGATGATGTCGATGTCGGAGGAGTAGTTGAGCTCGCCGGCCCCGAGCTTGCCCATGGCGAGAATCACCACGCCGCAGTCCTCGAGCGGCCGTTCGGGGTTTGGCAGCACCAGCTCGTTGCGGGCCGCGGCCTGGCGCAGCAGGTGGGCCAGCGAGACCGACAGGGTGGTGGCTGCGAAGCGGGTCAGCGCGCCGGTCACCTCCTCCAGCGGCCAGGTGCCGGTCAGATCCGCCAGCGCGATCAGAAGCGCCACCCGCCGGCGCGCCGAGCGCAGCGCTTGCATCAGACTCCGGCGGTCCGTATCGTCCGCCTCCGACGCCTGGAGTCCTGCGATCAAGTCGCGCAAAAGCTTCTCAGGACCGTCGCGTAGAAGTTGTAGGAAAAATACGGTATCCCGAAGGATGCATTGGCTCAGGAAGGGGCTGTTGGCGAAGATCGCCTTGAGAAGCCGGTCGGCCAGCGGGTCTTCGGCAAGCGAGCGAGCGAAGTCGATTTCGGCGGGATCCTCTAGTTTTGCGATCTGTTCATCCCAATGTTGTAATCCTGCCCTGGCCCGCTCGGCGTCGCCGATCGCTGGCAGCGAGTCCGGGGCCGAGAAGAATAAAGCCCCGTTTCCGGGAGATTTGCCCGGGCCCGTTTGGCCAGAGCGCGAATTGACTGGGCGTGACTTGGCCGGCATGGGCTCAAGGTGCGAGAGGCGCCTGCCCGGGTCAAGTGCTGGCACAGGCCAGGGGTTCGTTCGAGGTCGCCGGTGATTGCACGATCCGCCAAAGTCGTTACCGAAGTGATCGTCGGCGCGATCGCCGTCGCCGTGCTGATGGCCGGCGTCTTCGTCTGGCGGCTCTCGACCGGGCCCGTGTCCATCGATTTCCTGACACCCTATCTCGAGGAAAGCTTCGCCGACAATGAGCGGGGACTCGCCCTCCATGTCAAAGAGACGGTGCTCGCCTGGGGCGCGGAGCGGACCATCGATCTACGCGCCCGCAATGTGCGGATGGTCGGCCCCGACGGCGCCATCGTCGCCGCCGTCCCCGATGTCAAGGTCGCGCTGAGCCTCTCGGCGATGCTG
>CALJXB010000077.1 GCA_937974415.1 uncultured Kiloniellales bacterium | reverse complement strand
CCAGGCGCCCTTTTCCTGGGCGCACGCCTTTCGTAATCTCCCGCGCACCATGAGCCAGCCAGAAAAGACACCGGCGAAATCCGCCTCCATCGAAGACCTCCTGCGCGTCATGGCGCGGCTGCGCGATCCGGCGGGCGGCTGCCCCTGGGACGTCGAGCAGAGCTTCCGCACCATCGCGCCCTACACCATCGAGGAAGCCTACGAGGTCGCCGAGGCCATCGAGCGCGACGACATGGGCGCGCTGCAGGACGAGCTTGGCGATCTCCTGCTTCAGGTGGTGTTCCATTCGCGCATGGCCGAGGAAGCCGGCAGCTTCGCCTTCGACGACGTGGCCCGGGGCATCGTCGACAAGATGGTGCGCCGTCATCCCCATGTCTTTGGCGACACGCAGGTCAGTGGCGCCGCTGCCCAGACCGTCCATTGGGAGGATCTGAAAGCCAGCGAGCGCGAAACGGCCGAGAAGACCGGCGCGCCCGTCAGCGCGTTGGACGGCGTGGCCCTCGGTTTGCCGGCGCTGCTGCGCGCCTTGAAGCTGCAGAAACGCGCCGCCCGGGTCGGCTTCGACTGGCCCTCCACGCTGGAGGTCTTTGCCAAGGCCGCGGAAGAAATTGCTGAATTAAAAGAGGAAATCGAGTCCAACGGCAACGCTGAACGCCTCACCGACGAGATCGGCGACCTGCTCTTCGTGCTGGTCAACCTGGCGCGCCACCTGGAGGTCGACCCGGAGGGCGCCCTGCGCCACGCCAACGCCAAGTTCGAGCGCCGCTTCCGGGCCGTCGAAGCGGCCTTCGACCACGACCTCGCCGGCGTCTCCCTGGACCAAATGGAAGCCGCCTGGCAGGACGCGAAAAAGGACGAAAGTTAGAGCGTAAGTGATTGAAATATCTTCAATTGGATTCGCCACAGAGACACAGAGAGACAATTTTCCCAGTCGAACTTTGTTCTTCTCTGTGCCTCTGCGTCTCTGTGGTCCTCTTTCGTTTGGTTCGGTCTCGCAAGTCGTTCATTAGGCGGGACCGCCATGACCGATCTCGACCTCTGCTTCATCTCCGCCACCGAGGCCACCGAGGCCATCGTCGCCTTCAAGGCGAGGAAACTTTCGCCGGTCCTCGATTGGAAGACGCGGTGGCCGGTTCTTTAGAATTAGGCCGGCCGGCATCGAGCGATTCCAGCCCAAGCCGCCAAGGCTCCGCGGCGGATTACTTGATCAAGATCAATGAGGCCCGGGTCTCTTTCGGACCATTATTTGACGGGACGTAGAACCGAAAAAGTCAGCTGGAAATTGACACTGCAAGTCTCGAAGGCCGCTGAGGTGAGAAACTCCCATGCCACTCAAGGGTGAGCGGAAATCGAACGCCGGCAAGCGCAGTGCTAAGGCTCAAGACACGTCCCCTTCCCTCGCCTCCGAGGCGCCCAAAAAGGAACTGCCCCACCGAATTCGGATACGGAACACGCGGCTTTCCGATTTTCCGGCCATCAAGAGGCTCATGGATCGGGTGTACAGCCAAGCCGGCGGCGCCTGGACCCGCGAGCAATTCGCTTCGCAGCTGTCCCGCTTTCCGGAGGGACAGCTGTGTCTCCTGGATCGGGGCAAGGTCGTTGCGGCCATCATCAGCCTGGTCGTCGACTACAAGAAGTTCGGGGACTTCCATAGCCACACCGAGATCACCGGGGACGGCTACCTCACCACCCACGATCCAACGGGCGACACCCTTTACGGCGTGGATGTCTTCGTCCATCCCGACTACCGCGGCCTGCGCCTGGGCCGGCGTCTCTATGACGCCAGGAAGGAGCTCTGCCGAAAGCTCAATCTCCGGCGGATCATCTTTGGCGGGCGAATACCGGGCTATGACAAATACGCCGACGAGATGACGCCGCAGCAATACATCGATCTGGTAAAGCGGCGGGAGATCTATGACCCGGTGCTCACCTTTCAGCTCAGCAACGATTTTCACGTCCGCCGCGTTATCACGGATTATCTGCCGGAAGACGACGAGTCCCATGGCTTCGCTGTCATCTCCCAGTGGTTTAATATCGATTACAAGGAAAAGAAGAAACTTCTGGGGGAGCCGAAAAGGATCGTCCGTGTCGCGGCCGTCCAGTGGCAGATGCGTCCCGCGGCAACGTTTGACGTCTTCCGCACGCACTTGAAGTACTACATCGACGTGGTTTCCGGATACAACGCCGACTTCGTTCTGCTGCCCGAGTATTTCAATGCTTCGCTGATGTCGCAGTTTTACCCGCACGCCAGCAGCGATGCGGAAGGCATTCGCTCCCTTGCCGACTATACGGAGAAAATTCGCGAGTACATCACGGATTTGGCCATCAGCCACAACATCAACATCATTGCCGGAAGTATGCCGTGCTATAGCGATCACACGCTGCGCAACGTCTGCTTCCTGTGCCGCAGGGACGGAACCTGGGATGCCCAATACAAGCTTCACCCGACACCTGAAGAAGAACTGCACTGGGGCCTCAAAGGCGGCGACGAGTTGAAGCTGTTCGAGACAGACGAGGCCAAGATTGGCATTCTCGTATGCTACGACGCCCAGTTCCCCGAGCTGTCACGCCTGCTCACCGAATGGGGAATGCAGATTCTCTTCATCCCCTATCTCACTGACACGCGGAGCTCCTACCTGAGGGTACGGCACTGCGCCCAGGCGCGTGCCATCGAGAACGAGTGCTATGTCGTCACCACGGGCAGCATGGGAAATATTCCCAACCTGGGTTACGTCGATATCCATTATTCGCAGTCAGCGATATTCACGCCCTCGGATTTCGCCTTCCCCCACGACGCTGTGAAGGCCGAAGCGACCCCCAACACGGAAACCACCCTGATTGCCGACCTGGACCTGGGACTCCTCAAGGAACTCCGATTCCAAGGCTCGGTGCAGAACTTCCAGCAGCGCCGGCACGACCTCTACAGCGTAAAGTGGAAGGGAAAGAAGCCCCGGGCACGGTGAAGAATACTGAACGTCACGTCGGAACGGCGGTGACGTGGCAGGATGCTGTCCTATCCCAGCCGGCCTTCGAACGCGTCATAGCCGAACTCCCGAATGATGCGGAGTTCATCCGATCGCGAATCCCAGAGTGCGATTGACGGAAGCTGCGTGCCGTTGAACGTGGTCGATTTCACCATGGTGTAATAGGCCTGATCCAGGATGACCAACCGGTTGCCGGTTTTGGGGCGATCCTCCAGGCGATAGGTTCCGATGACGTCGCCTGCCAGACAGGTCGGGCCACCCAGACGAATGACGCGGTCATCCCGTGCATCAGTATCCGTGGGAGACTCCACCGTGACGCCGCCGAGCAGGTCCGGGGTGTAGGGCGCCTCGATGACGTCCGGCATGTGGCAGGTTGCCGAGGCATCGAGCACCGCGAAATGGCCGTCGTTCCAGCCGGTATCGAGGACCTCTGCG
>CALJXB010000076.1 GCA_937974415.1 uncultured Kiloniellales bacterium | reverse complement strand
GACGTGGCCGTCGACCCGTCGGCGCTCTACAGCTTTCGCCGAGACAGCTTCAAGCACGCAGGACGTTGAATCCCATCATGGAAGGCCGGAATTTTATCGGCACACCGAAGGCTGCCGGACGGAAGGAGATTGCAATCCGGGCTCAGTCCTTTTCGGAATCGTGCAGCAGGTAGACCGAGAGCACGATGAGACCCAGGGAGAGGACGACGATCACCGTGCCCACGGCGTTGATCTCCGGCGTGATCCCACGCCGCAGCGTCGAGTAGATGAACATGGGCAGGGTGTTGTCCCTACCGGTCAGAAAGAAGGTGACCGGGATCTCGTCGAACGACAGGGTGAAGGACAAGAGCGCGCTGCCGATGATGGCCGAGCGAATGTTGGGCAGAGTGACCAGAAAGAAGGTCTGCCAGGGCCGGGCCCCGAGGTCGCTGGAGGCCTCCTCGAGGCGCCGGTTGAAGCGCTGCAGGCGCGCGTAAACCTGGGTCACCACGATGGCGATGAGCGCTGTTGCGTGGCCCAGTATGACCGTCTCCAGGCTCAGGTTGAAGCCGATCACCCGGAAGAGATTCAGCATGGAGATACCGGTGATGATGCCCGGCAGCGCCAAGGGGAGCAACACCAGGCGGCGGAACACGGTCTTGCCGGGGAAGGCGATCCGGTCGAGCACCATGGCGGCGGTGGTGCCCACGACCACGGTGATGCAGGTCGCCATGGAGGCCACGTAGAGGCTGTTCTTGATCGCGGCCAACATGTCGGCGTTGTTGAGGAAGGACTCGTACCAGCGCAGGGTGAAGCCGCGCAGCGGCCAGGTAAGAGAGCGGTTGTCGTTGAAGCTGAAGACCATTAGCACGACGATGGGCAGGTAAAGGAAGACCATCGCGCCCGCCGCGACCAGGCCGAGCAGCTGGGCGCTGAGCCTTTCCTGCAGCTTGGGCCAGAGGTTCCGCCACGCCGCAGTTCCGGTGCCCGACAGTCCGGTCTCTGTCTTGGTCGCGCCGCTCATGGTCTCCGGCACCGCCCTAGCTCAAGTCGAGCCGGCCGGCCCGCTCGAGCCGGTCCGACAGAGAGATGATGCTGAGCACGATGATCAGCATGACGATGGAGAGTGCCGCCCCCAGCGGCCAGTTGAGGGCCGCGCCGAATTGGGTCTGCACGATGTTGGCGACCATGAATCCGTTCGGCCCGCCGACCAGGAAGGGCGCTACGAAGTCCCCGAAGGTGAGGCAGAAGGTGAAGGTCGCTCCGGCGAGCACTCCCGGCATGGAAAGCGGCAGGGTGATGCGCAGAAAGGTTTGGAAGGGACCGACGCCCAGGTCCTTCGAGGCCTCGATCATGCTGGCGGGCACCTTCTCGAGCGACGTGTAGATCGGCATCACCATGAAGGGGATGTAGATGTAGGTCAGCGTCAGCACCATGGAGAACTGGTTGTAGAGAAAGATGTCGGTGGGCTCGCTGAGGATACCGATCCAGACCAGGAAGGAATTGAGGATGCCCTCGTTGCCGAGGATGGTCTTCCAGGTGTAGGCGCGCAGCAGGTAGGAGACCCAGAGCGGCACGATCACCGCCATGTAGAGCAGGGCGCGCAAGCGCCGGCTCCTGACCTGGAACACCAGGAAGTAGGTCAGCGGATAGGCCACCAAAAGGGCCGATGCGGCCACGATGGAGGCGATTTTGAAGGTCCGGAACAGCACCTGGTAATACTGGGGATCGCTAATGATGGTCTGGTAGTTCCCGAATTGGAAGGCCGGCTCGAAGGTGGGGAAGGTCTTCAGGTAGAAGCTGTAGGTGAACATGATGAAGTAGGGCACGAAGAGGAACGCGAGCGTCCAAAGCAGGGGAACCGAGACAATCGCCCCCGCCGAAAGTCGCTTGCGCACGACCGCCCTCACGGCGTCTCCTCCGCCTCCGCCGGGAACAGCGATACCGTCTGCGGGTCGACCACCAGCGCAACGGCGGCGCCCGCGGCCGGCACCCGGGCCAGCCTGGCGCCGGTCGTAAGCTGGATATCCACCAGGAAGGGCGTGCCCTGGCGGATGTCCACTTCGAGCCGAAAGGCCTTGCCGTGGAACAGGCTGTCGATAACGGTGCCCTCGATGACGGCGTGACCGGCGGGCGCTTCGCCCTCGCCGCGGAGCTGCACCTTCTCCGGACGCACCGAGGCCACCACCTTCTGGCCCACACCGAAGCGAGCGCTTCCGCTCGTCGCATGCAACTCGCCGCCCGCGAAACGGACGGCCGTCAGCTCGCCGTTGGCGTGGGCCACTTCGCCCCGGATCATGTTCGAGGTGCCGATGAAGTTCGCCACGTAGGGCGTCGCCGGATCGTCGTAGAGCTCGGTCGGCGCGCCGGACTGGACGATCTTGCCCCGGTCCATGACCACCACCCGGTCCGACATGACGAGGGCCTCGGTTTGGTCGTGGGTGACGAAGACGAAAGTCAGGCCCAGCCTCTGATGCAGATGCTTCAGCTCCACCTGCATGGCCTCGCGCAGCTTGGCGTCGAGCGCCGAAAGCGGTTCGTCCAGCAACAGCACCTTGGGATTGCGTACCAGCGCGCGGGCCAGCGCCACCCGCTGTTTCTGCCCGCCCGAGAGGTTCCCGGGACGGGCTTCGGCCTTCTCCAACAGCCCCACGGTGGTGAGCGCCTCGGCGACCCGCGGCGCAATCTCCGACTTGGGCACGCCGCTCACCCTCAGCCCGTAGCCCACGTTGTCGCGGATCGTCATGTGGGGGAAGAGGGCGTAGTCCTGGAAGACCGTGTTGACCTGGCGCCGGTAGGGCGGCAGTTCGGTCACATCCTCTCCGGCAAGATAGATCCGGCCTTTGGTCGGGGTCTCGAAACCGGCGATCATCCGGAGGGTCGTCGTCTTGCCGCAGCCCGACGGCCCCAGCAGGGTGACGAATTCTCCCTCACCCACTTCGAGCGACAGATCGTCGACGGCGACCACGCCCCCGCGATAGGTCTTTGTAAGGTTCGCAATCTCGATGATGCCGCCCATGAGCTCAAGAACCTAGTGCATCGGACCAAGCGGGCGACAAATCGCCCGGGTGCCGGCTGCCGGCACCCGGGAGAGTTTACATGACATGGCCTCAGTTTGCCGCCTTTACGGCGTTCCAGGCGTTGGTATAGGCCGGCAGCCGCTCGCGCAGGTTCTCCCACAACAGCAGACTGTCCAGGTAGTCAACGTCGTCTTGATGCAGCGCCTTGTACTGCTCGGCGGTCATGCAGTTCTCGGCCGCCACCGGGTTGGCCGAGGAATAGCCGTTGACGTTGGACATGCCGCACTGGCCCTGTTCGGTGGTTGCCATGTTGATGAACTGGTAGACGCAGTCCTCGTTGGGCGTGCCCTTGACGATCAGCCAGGAATCCATCCAGCCCTCGGCGCCCTCTTCGGGGATGAACTCCTGGACCGGAATATTCTGCTCCGCCAGCAGGGCCGACTGATAGCCGCCCCAGGTGTTGGAGATCCAAACTTCGCCGGCGGCATAAAGGTCGACCAGTTCGCCCGCCGTCCCCCAATACTTGCGGACCAGGGGCTTCTGCTCGATCAGCTTCCGTTTGGCCGATTCGATTTGCTCGTCGCTCAAGTTATAAATGTCCTTGTTGCCGATCACCCGAGAGGCGACGTAAAGCGCGCTCTTGTCGTCCCAGAGCGAGATCTTGCCCTCCAGAGCCGGGTCCCAGAGGATATTGAGCG
>CALJXB010000075.1 GCA_937974415.1 uncultured Kiloniellales bacterium | reverse complement strand
GGCCAGGCGCCGGGCCAGCGCGTTGTGCCGCACCACCAGGTCGCGCACGCCCCGGCGGCCGAGCTGGCTCAGGGTCGCCCAGACCTTGAGGGCCCGGAACCCGCGGGTGAGCTGAATGCCGTACTCGGCCGGCCAGTAGGGCACGTCGTCCGGCGCCTTGCCGTCGATCCGGAGGTAGGGCGCGATATAGGAGAAGGTCTCGCGCTGCAGCTCCCGGTCGCGCACCAGGGTGCAACCGCATTCGATCGGCACCGCGAGCCACTTGTGGGGATCAAGCGCCAGAGAATGAGCCCGGGCCAGGCCCTCGTAGAGCGGGGCCTTTGCCGGGTCGACGCCGCCGATCCAGCCGTAGGCGCCGTCCACGTGCAGCCAGAGGCCTTCCGCCTCGCAGACGTCGGCGATCTCGTTCAGGGGATCGACTGCGCCGGTGTTCACGGTGCCCGCCGAGGCGACCACGCAGAACGGCCGCAGGCCCGCCGCGCGGTCGGTCGCGACCGCCTTCGCCAAGCCCTCCGCCGACAGGCGCCGGGCGCCGTCCACCGGCACCTCGCGAAGATTGTCGGTGCCGAGCCCCATGACCTCGACGCTCTTGCGCACGCAGGAATGGGCCTCCTTGGTAGCATAGAGGGTGTAGCGCGCCCGGGCGCCCTGAAGGCCTTCCGTGCGGATGTTCCAGCCGTCGGCCTTGGCGGCCCAGTGGCGGGCCACGGCGAGGGCCGTCAGGTTGGCCATGGATCCGCCGCTCACCAGGATTCCCTGGCTGCCGTCGACCGGAAAGCCGCAGAGCTCCATCAGCCAGCGGGTGACGCAGGCCTCCAGGTTCACCGCCGCCGGGGCCGGTCCGCCGGCGGGCGTGTTCACGGTGGCGGCCATGAGCTCGGCCAAGGCGCCGATCGGCGCCGAGGGCGCGGTGATCCAGGCGAAGAACGCGGGATGGTCATTGCCGAACGAAGAGGGCAGCAGATTATCGATCATCCAATCCACCAGCGCCGTCGGCTCGGCGCCGGTTTCCGGCAGGGCCTGGGCAAAGATTTGCCGGGTCAGCTCGACCGGCGGCTGGGGGCGCACCTGGCGTGTCGGGATTTCCCGCTTGTAGTCGGCGAGGGCGGCCAGTAGCCGCTCGCCCAAATCCTGGAAAGCCTGTGGTGACAGGCCCAGCGTCGGGCCCTCGGGCACGGAGACAGACGCCGCCGATTTGCCGGCGGCGCTACCAGGGTCACCAGGGCCATCAGGGGCCAAATCTTTGCTGTCGTTCATCGTTTCCTGCTCAGGCCCGGGTCGAACTTCGTTCAAGTCGACGACGCTTCCGCCTCGCTAGAACCCTCGGCGGCCTCGTCGTCGCGCCGCCCGATATCGAACATCTGGTGTAGCACCTCGGGCAGGTGGGCGCCCGACAGGGCGTACTTGCCGTTGATGATGAAGGTTGGCACACCCTGTAGGCCGGCGCGCCGCGCCTCCTGGTCCTCCGCCCGCACCGCCTCGGCCTCCAGGTCGCTGTCGAGGAAGGCCTGGGTCTCGGCCGGATCGAGGCCGGCGCCTTCGGCCACGTCCATCAGGACCACCGTCGCGCCGATGTCCTGGCCGTCGAGGAAGTAGGCGCGGAACAGCGCCTCGACCACGGCGTCCTGGCGGCCATGCATGCCGGCGAAGCGGACCAGGCGGTGGCATTCGATGGTGTTGGGCGTGCGCCGGATGGCGTCGAAGGTGAAGGCCAGGTCCTCTTCCTCGCCGACGGCCTTGATCTCCCGGTAGATTCGCTCGGCGCTGGCGGCGCTGCCGAACTTAAGCTGCAGATAGAGTTGCCGGTCCATGCCCTGGGCGGGCATGTCCGGGTTGAGCTGGAAGGCCCGCCATTGGAGCGTCAGGTCGTCCTGCGGCCGCTCGCTCAAGGCGCGCTCGAGGCGCCGCTTGCCGATATAGCACCAGGGGCAAATTACGTCGGAGTAGATATCGATCTGCAAAACGTCTCACCTGACAGTTAGGACCGAGCGTGTAGACTGGCCCACAAGCGCCCCGGCAATCATACTGGCAATAATCCTGGCAAGCTCCCGGGGCTGCGTCCAGGGGTGCCGTATCACATGCGAGAGAGGAGGGCCCCCGTGACTCAAGCCGATCTCTTCGATCTTTCCGACAAGGTCGCGGTGGTGACCGGCGCGTCGAGCGGCCTAGGCCGGCGCTTCGCGCTGACCCTGGCGGGCGCCGGCGCCAAGGTGGCGATCGCCGCCCGTCGGGTCGAGCGCCTGAGCGAACTGGCCCGGGAGATCGAGGCGGCCGGCGGCCGGGCCCTGCCGGTCGGGCTCGACGTGACCGATCCTGAGAGCGTCAAGACCTGCGTGGCGACGGCCGAGAACGAATTGGGGCCGATCTCCGTCCTGGTGAACAACGCCGGCGTCGGATTTCCCGAGGCGGCGCTCGACCTCGACGAAGACGACTGGGACCGGGTGATCGCCACCAACCTCACGGGCGTCTGGCTGATGGCCAAGGAAACCGCCCGCCACATGGTGCGCCTCGGCCACGGCGGCAGCATCGTCAACGTCGCCTCGGTCCTGGGCCTGGTCGGCGGGGCGCAAGGGGTAGCCTACTGCGCCTCCAAGGCTGGGGTCGTCAACATGACACGGGCGCTGGCGATCGACCTGGCGCGCCACGAAATCCGGGTGAACGCCATCGCGCCCGGCTATTTCGACACCGAGATGACCCACGACCTTTTGAACGGGCCCGACGCCGACAAGGTCAAGCGCATGATTCCCCAGCGCCGCTTCGGCGATCTCGGCGACCTCGACGGCCCGCTGCTGCTCCTCGCCTCGGACGCCTCGCGCCACATGACCGGCAGCGTCGTCGTGGTCGACGGCGGCATCACCGCCAAGGCGGGCTAGCGGGAGCTAGCCCGGTGAAGCTGGTCCTGCGCGGTCTGGCCTACTTCGGCCTCGTGGCGCTTGCCGTCTTGGCGATCCTGGTGCAACTGCCGGCCCTCAAGGAGGGATCGTCCCAGGAGGATATTCCGGCCCTTTCGGGCGGTGTCGGGCTGTTGCTGCTGCTGGGCTTCTTCTGGTGGCTCCTCAGCGGCCGCTCGCTCAGGCGGTCGCTCCTCGGCTGGCTGATCCTGGCTTTGCCGACGGCTTACTATCTCTCCCAGGCCGGTCGGCTCGTCCTGGCTGACTGGGAAGGCCGGCGCCTGGCCGAGACCGTCCGCATCGAGGGCTACGAGGAGACCCCGATCCTCTGGCCCGGCTTCGACGGGCCGGTCGGCCTCACGGTCCGCTTCGATTTGGTCCATCCCGACGGGGCCTCGGGCCTCATCCTGCCGCCGGAAATTCGCATGGGGCCGAATCTGGCCGTGCCTCGCGACAGGCTCAACTTCACCCAGACCAGCGGCAGCGGTTACTTCAAGGACACCTATTTGGACGAGCCAGTCGGCGACCTGGCGCTGCTCAAGAGCGTGCTGTTTCAGCGCCTCTACGCCAACGATAGCTTCGAGCGGGACTACGAGCAGTGGGTTTCCGCCTTCCGCTTCGCGCCCGGCCCGCGCACTCGGCTGGTCTTCCATCTGCATCCGGGCGCGATCGATTACCTGGAGAGTCCGGATCGCCTCTGCCTGTCGGCTCAGTCGTTCGGGGTTCCGGTCTGCGCCGAGGGCGAGGACCCCGAGCAGGGCTGCGCCCGGCCCAACCGGCGCCGGGTCACCGACCCGATCTATGCCGTCGGCGGCGATCTGACGGCGCTGTGGATGGCGGCCGGCCCCGCCGACATGGTGGTCGACTTGGGCCCCGTCCTGACCGCGACCGTGCGCGCCCGGAGCCGCCTGCAAGGCGACCCCGAGGCCTGGACCGCCATGCAAAGGCGCCTCGAGCCGGCTGGCCTGGAAGCCGCCGGCTACCGTTTGTGCCCGGCGGGCGAAGGCTCCCACAGCGCCTTCCGCACCTGCTTTTGCCGGTCTGCCGGGACCTTGGAATAGGGCTCCGGCTCACAACATTATGAAGGGTGCCGCGGGACCCGGAGGGATGGGTTTGTTGCAAAGACGCGTATCATGCCTGGTATGCTGTCGGCATCCATTCTCAAACCATAACGTGCGGCCGTCCGTCGCGAACTTGGCCAAGGAGGCACCTCGTGATCCGCCGATCCCTTCTGAGTCTCGTCATCCTTGCCGGCACAGGGGCCGCCTGCACCAGCACCGATGTCGTGCTGTCGCCGACCAGCTTTTACGCCACCTACACGCCCACGGTCTTGAGCAACGCGGCGACCACCGGCGGCATGTTGGTCGAGGTGGTCGGCAATCCCTTCGACGCGCCGAAGGCCGAGCTGGAGCAGTCGATCACCGGCGCCATGACGGGCTCCCACTTCGGGCCCCATGTGGATTTCGTGACCACGCCGCCGGAAGATTTTCGCTCGCCCTACCGCATCGTCATGGTCTTCGATTCCGAGCGGAACTACACCCAACAGAAGCTGTGCAGCCAGACGGCCTCCATCACGCCGGCGGCGACCGAGTCCGTCAAGGTGCACACGGCGCTCTGCGCTGCCGAGAAACCCCTGACCGGGGTGTCCGGCCGGGTCGCCGACGTGACCGGCCCGGAGGACCCGAAATTTCGCCAGATGATTTCGCAGATCACGGTCAACCTGCTGCCGCCCTTCAACCCCGACCGCGGCGACGGCGACCGCGGCATGTTCCTCTCGTCGCTGGGTTCGCCGGGCGCCTCTTAGTCGAGACGAGTGCTGTCAGGCGCGCCGCCGCCGCGCCCGTACCACGGCATAGGCGGTCACGGCCAGGAAGCCGGCGAAGAGCGGCAGCAGGACATAGTCGAGCCATGCCAGCCAGCTCGCCAGGCCCGAGAGGGCGAGGAGCCAAGCCAGGGTTGGCGTGAAGCAGCAGATCGCCGTCACGATGGTGCCGGTCAGGCCGAATTTCAGCAGTGCGCGGTCCTGCATGGGCGGGCCTCTTCGTCAAAAGACCTGGGAGTCTACCCGGGAGCGGCGGCCGCGGCTAGATCGCCGAGACCGGCCGCATCAGGGCTTTTCCGTATTGGGGACGCCCTCGGCGCCCATGTAGATCGCGAGGATGCGCAGGGCCTCGTCGCCGCTGTTGCGGCCGTTGTGCCAGGTATCCATGGCCTCCATGAAGGCGTCGCCGGCGGTGTAGGTCTTGCTGCCGAGCTCGCCGGATTCGCCGTAGTCGACCGTCAACTGGCCCGACAGCACCTGGCCGTAAAGCGGGACCGGATGGCGATGCCGGCCGGTTTCCTGGCCGGGCGCGAGGGTCACGATCACCGCCGTGATCTCGGCCGGGCCTCCGCTCGGGTAGGCGAGCGGCTGTCCCAGGATGGTGGTCCGAGCCTCCAGCAGGGTTTCAACAATCGGTTTATCGTCTTGCGATAACGCTTTGATCGGTAACGCAAACACCGCCGCGCCCAAGGCCAGGGCCGCGGCGCACAGCACGCCGGCTCTCGCAATCATGACCAAGGTTTAACCTCCCGGGACCTTCGTTTCGGCTAATGTTGCCCATAACAGGATCGAATAACACGGCGATTTATCCTTTTTTGGTAGCCTTGCAGGCGGGACTTGCTGAGATGGCATGAGAAGGCGAACGCCGGACCCATTGCTGGCCTCCATATGCGGCCCCTCTGCCTTGGTATTCGAACGAGTTCGCACCTTAACTGGGACGCCAAGTCCCCAAGCAGATCAGGTTCAACACGGGAGGACCGGAATGGATCACCTGAAGACACTCCAACGGCAGCTGCGCGAGGGCCGGATCGGCCGCCGCCGCTTCATGCAAGGGGCGCTCGCCCTCGGCGTCGGCGTCGCCGCGGCCACGCATATGGCCGCCAAGGCCCAGGCGGCCCCCAACAAGGGCGGCCACCTGCGGGTCGGCAAGGCCCACGGCCAGACCACCGACTCCCTGGACCCGGTGAGCTGGGAAAACGGCTTCATGCTGCAGATGGGCTATGCCTGCCAGGACTTCCTGACAGAGATCGACAACACCGGGCAGCTGGTGCCACGCTTGGCGGAGAGCTGGGAAGCCTCGGACGACGCGGTCTCCTGGACCTTCAAGATCAAGCAGGGCGCCGAGTTCCACGATGGCAAGACAATCGAGGCCGCCGACGTCATCGCCTCGATTAACGAGCACCGCGGCGAAGATTCCAAGTCGCCGGCCAAGCCGATCGTCGATCCGATCGTCGACATCAAGGCCGACGACGCCTCGACGGTGACCTTCGTCCTGAGCGGCGGCAACGCCGATTTCCCGTTCCTCATGAGCGACTATCACCTGGCCATCAGGCCAGCCGCCGGTGAGGGCATCGACGTGACCAGCCCGGTCGGCGCCGGCGCCTATACGCTGAAGGAGTTCGAGCCCGGCGTGCGCGCCTCCGGCGAGAAGTTCGCCAACTTCCACGACGACACCAAGGGCAACTTCGACAGCTTCCAGATCGTCAGCATCGTCGATCCGGCGGCCCGCCAGAACGCGCTGGTCACCGGCGAGGTCGACCTGATCGACCGGGTCGACCTCAAGACCGCGCACCTGCTGCAGCGCAATGCGGGCGTCGAGGTGGAATCGACGACGGGCACTCAGCACTACACCTTCCCCATGCGCACCGACACGGCGCCCTTCGACGACGTCAACGTGCGCCTGGCCCTGAAGTACTCGGTCGACCGGGAAGCGCTGCTGCAGACGGTCCTCAAGGGCTTCGGTCAGCTCGGCAACGATACGCCGATCGCGCCGGCCAACCGCTACCACAACACGGACATGCCGCAGCGGGCCTACGATCCGGAGAAGGCCAAGTTCCACCTCAAGGAGGCCGGCCTGACCACGCTCAAGGTGCCGCTGCACGCCGCCGACGCGGCCTTCGGCGGTGCTCTCGACGCGGCCGTGCTCTATCGCGAGCATGCCGCCAAGGCGGGCATCGACATCGAAGTGGTGCGCGAGCCCAACGACGGCTATTGGTCCAACGTCTGGATGAGCAAGCCCTGGTGCGCGTGCTATTGGGGCGGCCGGCCGACCGAGGATTGGATGTTCTCCACGGCCTACGAGTCCGGCAAGCCGTGGAACGACACCTTCTGGTCGAACGCCCGCTTCGACGAGCTCCTGGTTATGGCCCGTTCGGAGCTCAACGAGGACAAGCGTCGCGCCATGTACTACGAGATGCAGGAAATCGTGAGCAACGACGGCGGCACCGTGGTGCCCTTCTTCGCCTCCTACGTCTT
>CALJXB010000074.1 GCA_937974415.1 uncultured Kiloniellales bacterium | reverse complement strand
TCGGTGGCGGGCTCCGCGGCGGTGAACTGGGACGGGGACGGCCTCGCCGGCGGCGCGAACCTCGTTATCGAAGGACTTTCCTTCACCGGCAAGGACCTGACCGTCTCGGGCCTCGATCTCAGCCTGGCCCTCGACAGCCTGCAGCCTCCGGCCAGCCCGCCCCACCAGATCCTGCGCGCCGACCTCATCGACCCCGGGGTGCCGCTGAAGGACCTCGAGGTGAGGTTCCGCCTGCCGCCCGAGTCGCCCGGCCAGATTCTCGTCGAAGACGCCAGCTTCTCCACCGTCGGCAGCCGCTTCGCCCTGCGCGACACGCTGCTCAATCCAGCCGGAGAGCGCCTCGAAACCCAACTTGAGGTCGATCAGATGGACGTCGCCGTCCTGTTCGACCTTCTGGCGGTCGAAGGCCTGTCGGGCAGCGGCGAACTGAGCGGGTCGATCCCGATTCGGCGCAACGGCGATATCGTGACCGTCGCGGACGCGCGTCTGGAAGCTCTCGGGCCGGGCGTGTTGCGGTTTCGCTCCGACGCGGCGCGGCAGGCCTTGGCGAGCGGCGGGGAGTACGTCGATCTGGTGATACAGGCCCTCGAAGACTTCCGGTACGAGACGCTGGTCCTGACCGGAAACTTGGACCAGGACGGCGAAACCACCATGCGATTGGAGATCCTCGGCCACAATCCCGAGGTGCTCGAGGGCCATCCCTTCCAGCTCAACATCAATCTGACCGGCAACTCGACCCAGATTCTGGAGGCCGTGGTGCTGAGCCGAGCGCTGATCGGAGAAATAATGGCGCGGGCGAGGAGATTGTCCCAGTAAGATGCGTATCACTCAGGATTGCGCTGCATCGCGGAGCGGCTTCGCACCGGGTTTTTGGGGGCGGGTCCACACTGGGACGAGCAGACTCTTGCCACAGCTCAGCGGATTGCGCAGCATAGGCATCGGCGCCGCGCCGCAGGGCGGGGCGGCTCGAGGAGTAGGTCAAGGTTCATGCCGTTAAGATCGCCCCCCCAGGTTACCATCCCGCTGATTGCCGTGGTCCTCGCCGGCGGGCTCATCGTCGCCTGCCAGCCCACGGTCAAGGTGGAGGCGCCCCAGGAGCCCATCACCATCAACCTCAATATCAAGCTGGACGCCGAGGTGCGCCTGAAGATCGAGGAACAGGCCCAGGAAGACATCGAGGCCAACCCGGATATCTTCTGAGTGAGCAGCAGTACGGGCATGGCGGCTGGAACGGAGACGAGGACATGAGACGAACGCGTGCTTTGGGGGCCATTCGACTGAGCGGACTCGTTCTGGTCTTGGGCTTGGTGCTGGCGTTAGCCGCGCCCGCCGCCATGGCGCAGTCGCTCGACGACTTGCGGGCCTCCGGGGCGATCGGCGAGCGCTACGACGGCTATGTCGTGGTGCGGGACTCGGGCGCGGCCGGCGCCAACAACGTGGCGAAGAAGGTCAATGCCAAGCGGCGCACCCTTTACGAGGAGCGGGCGGCCTCGCAAGGCGTGACGCCCGAGGACGTCGGGCGGGTGTACGCCAGCCAGATCATGCAAAAGGCGCCAGGCGGTACCTGGTTTCTCGGCGAAAACGGAAATTGGCGACAGAAATAACACCGTCCGTCCCAGCGACAGAGCGCCGCCGTACCCAAGGGCGCGGAAGGCAAATACTGCGCCTGAGCGCGGCTGGCCTGTGTCTTTGGCTGGCCGCGATAGCGCCGGCCTCGGCCGACGAGCTGACCCGGGCCGAGGTGCAGGAGCTGGAACAGCTGCTGGTCCGCCTCGGCTTCAATCCCGGCCTGGTCGACGGCGTCGCCGACACACGGACATCGGCCGCCATCGAGTCCTATCAGGAGTTTGCGGCGCTCCGCGTCGACGGCGTGGCGAGCCCGGCCCTGTTGGAAGAGCTGCGCGGCGTGGCGGAATCCCTGGGCGTGGCTGTGAAAAGCCCCCCCGAGGAGGCCACGCCGCCAAACGACGGCGCTGCCGTGGAGGAGGCGGGTGTCGAATCGAGCGAGTCCAGCGAACCGGAGGCACCGCCGCCTACCGGCCAAGTCACCGGCCAAGCCGCTGGCCAGATCGCCGGCCAAGTTGCTGGTGCGCCTTGGGAAACGGCCGTTCATCTCGCATCCTTCAAGCAAGAAGCCAAGGCGCACACCGAATGGCAGCGCCTGCAGCAGCGCCTACCCAATTTGTTCGGTGACATGGAGTCCCGGGTCGGTGCCTTCGATCTCGGCGAGGAGGGGCTGTTCTTCCGACTCTACGCCGGGCCCCTTCCCAACCTGGCCACGGCCCAGGATTTCTGCATCACCGTGAGCCTCGAGGGCTTTCGGTGCGGCGTGGCGCGCGGCGTAGCCCAGCAAATCGCCGCAACGAGCCCGGCGACACCGGAACCCACGAGCGAACCGGAACCGCCTGAGGCCCAGCCGGAGGACGAGGCTGAGCCAGCGGCAGAAACAGGGCCGGCGGAAGCCGAAACGGCAGCCGCCGCCGTCGAAACCGAGGCGCCCGAAACGCCGTCCAGCCTCGTAGAGTCGACCGATGACGAATCCCCGAAGGCCGAGCAACCGCCCGAGGAGCAGGGCGAGGTCGCCCTCGCGCCCGACCCGGACGTCGGCGTCGAACCGTCCTCGCCGGACCCGGGTCTCGCGGAACCGTCGGACGAAAGCGAGTCAGTCACCGCAGCGCCCACGGCATTGGTCACGGCCGAGCAGATCGCCGTCACGACGTCTCAGTCAGAACCTGAGGCGGGGTCCGGAGCCGCGGCGAACCCGGCAACGGAAGATGTGACGGAGGACCTGGCCGAGGAACTGCCGGACGACACGACCGAGGACCCAGCAGTGGCGCTCGAAGAGGCGGGTCAATCCGGTACGAGCCAGAGTGGCCCCACGCTTCTCATCCCGACCGCCCAGTTCGCCGCGGCATCGCCGGACTCGGAGCCCGGCGACAGGGCCGAGCGAGGCCCAGACGAGTCCGTCGTGGGGTCTCCTACCCTGCTGGCCACGATGTTCGATTTCGGCGACGAGGAAGAGGAGCCGAGCGCCCCGCCCGAGCCCGAATCGGGCAGCACACCGTCCGTCGCGGCGAGCGCGGTGGGCGAACCCGCGACCAGCGAGGCGCCGGAACCGGAGACTGGCGAAACTGGGGCCGCGGATGCGCGCAGCGCGGTCGGAGAGGCCGCCGCGACCGCGCCGGCGGAGGCGCCGGAGCCCGAAGGCACCCAAACCGCAGCGGTCCCCGAAACCGGTGTCGAGGATTACATGGAGGCCACGGCGGCGTTTCAGATCGGTGACTGCACGACGGCCCTGCGCCACTACGAGCAGGCCTTCGACAAGGGCGGCCTGTCGCGCGATGCTCTCGCCTCCGCCCACAACAACCGCGGCCGCTGCCTTTACAGTGTCGGCCAATTCGACGAAGCGCTCGCCGACTTCGACCGGGCCATCGGCCTCGACCAGGACTTCGCCGCCGCTTACTACAACCGCGGCCGGGTCCATACCGCCATGGGCCGCAGTGCGGAAGCCAGGGCCGACCTCAAGTCTGCTTACGACCTGGGCTTCGGGCGTCTCCAGGCGCAGGAGTGATCGAGAAGGCTCTCTAATCGGACCGCGGCAGTGCCGGCACCCGCTCGCGCACGAAGGCGATAACGGCGGCTACGACCTCGGGACGATTGAAGAGACCGTTATGGTCCGCGCCGGGAACGAAGACCGCCCGTTTCGGCTCGGGCGCCCGTTCGAGCAAATCGCGGCCGAAGCGGATCGGCACCACCCGGTCGCGTTCGCCGTGAAGGATCAGGAGCGGCGCCTCGAGCCCGGCGATCTGCTCCGCATTATCCCATTTGTCGAGCACCAGCCAGCGTGCGGGAAGATACCAATAATGTGACTGGGCCACGTCGCCGATCGAGGTGAAGGGCGATTCCAGAACCAGGCCCGCCACCTCGAACTCCACCGCCATCTTGACCGCCGGCCCGCCACCTAAAGACTCGCCGTAGAGGATCGTCCGCTCGCCCGCGATCCCTTCCTCGGCCAGATACTCCATGACGGCGCGCGCGTCGGCGGTGAGCCCGGTTTCGTCCGGCTTGCCCGGGTTGCCGCCGTAGCCGCGATACTCGGCGAGGAAGACCCCGATGCCGGCATCCAGCAGCGGGCGGTACTTGGGCACCCGGTGGCCGATGTGCCCGGCGTTGCCGTGGAACACCACCAGCACCGGCCCGTCCTCCGCGGCGGGCGGGCGATACCAATGGGCGATCTCCAGGCCGGGCTCGCTTTCGAGCCGCACCTCTTTCATGCCCACGACGCCCGCACCCTCGATGTCCGGCTCCGACTTGTCCGGGAAATAGAGGAAACTGCGCTGGCAACCGAACATGAAAAGCGCCAGCAGTAGGTATATACCGACTGCGGTCGCCAGGGTGGTGGTCAGGCCGGACATAGCAAAGGCCGCAGTCTAGTCAGCGTAGCTCGAGTCCTCGCGGTCGAGCAAACGCTTCAAGGCCGCGAAGTGTTTGGCGGGCTCCTCTGAAACCGGCGGCTCGTGAAAACTGGCAGCCGTCGCGGCCGCCTGGTTGGCGCCGACGGTTTTGAAGGGCCGCCCGGTCGAGAGGGCCAGGACCTGAACCTGGCACGCCCGCTCCAGGTAATAGAGGTCGTTGAAGGCCTCTGCGATGGTCTCCCCGACCACCAGCACGCCGTGGTTCGACATGAAGAGGACCCGCTTGTCGCCGATCTCGGCGGCCAGGCGTTCGCCTTCGTCTTCCGCCAGGGCAAGGCCGGCATAGCCGGAATCGTAGGCGACATCGTCGTAGAACCTGAGGGCATTTTGCTCGACGGGCTCCAGCGCCGTGTCCTCCAGCAGGCTGAGCGCCGTCGCATAGGGCATGTGGGTGTGCATGACGCAGCGCGCCCGGGGGCAGGCCTGGTGGACCCGCGAGTGGATGACGAAGGCCGAGCGCTCGACCTCGCCGTCGCCCTCGATCGCGGTGCCCTGGCCGTCGACCGTCAGAATGTCGCTGCCTTTGACCTCGGACCAGTGCAGCCCGAAGGCGTGCAGCAGAAAGCGTTCGCCCGTCCGGTCGAGGGCATAGGTGAAGTGATTGCTGATGCCCTCGCTCAGCCCGAAGCGGTCGGCCAGGCGCACGGCCGCCGCCAAGTCGACTTTGTGCTGCCAGGTGCTTTCGTCCACGGACAAACTCCTCTCGGCCCAACCGAAAGCTACCAGACCTCGCCCACGGCTTCCATGGTTCCTACCCTTGTCAAGCGAAGCCCGGGTTGCCAGGATCGGTCTTCCGATCCAGGAACAAGAAACCAGTCAGGGGAGGCGAAGATCATGGATGTCCGTGCCGCCGTTGCATTCGAAGCGGGCAAGCCGCTCTCTAT
>CALJXB010000073.1 GCA_937974415.1 uncultured Kiloniellales bacterium | reverse complement strand
TGGGCGCGGAGGGTTACGGCGTTCTGGCGGCCGGCCGGAACGAGGCGCGCACCCGCGGCGCCGTCGACGCGATCACGGCCGCGGGCGGCACGGCCGAGGCCTGGCTGGGCGACCTCACGGGCGCGGGCGCCTGCGACGATTTGATTGCGGCCTGCCGGGCGCGCTTCGGCCGGCTCGACGTGCTGGTGAACTCCGCCGGCGTGTTCTATCCGGCTCTGGCCGAAGACACGTCAGAAGAGGAGTGGGACGAGACCGTCGCGGTCAACCTGACGGCGGTCTTCATGCTCAGCCGTGCGGCCCTGCCGCTGCTGCGCGAGAGCGGCGGCGGCGCGATCGTTAACATCGCCTCGGACTGGGGGCTGATGGGCGGGCGCCTGGGCGCCGCCTACTGCGCCAGCAAGGGCGGCGTGGTGCTGATGACCAAAGCCATGGCCCTCGACCACGCCCATGAGAACATCCGGGTCAACGCGGTCTGCCCGACCAGTTTCCTGACGCCGATGATCGAGGGCGAGTTCCGCCGCCGCGGCGTCGACCTGGCGACCGGCCTCGCAGAAGAGGCGGCGGGGATCCCGCTGGGCCGTCTCGGGCACCCGGAGGAGCTCGCCAAGCTGGTCGCCTATCTCGCCTCTGACGCGGCGGCGCTGATGACCGGCGCGGCCATTCCCCTCGACGGCGGTACCACCGCCGGACAGTAGCGAGAAGTCCGCGCCAGGAAAGGAACGCCATGAGCGGTTACATCGAGACCTATCGGGGCATGGTCTACCCCTGGCACTGCGACCACCAGGGCCACATGACCATCATGCACTACGTCGGCATGTTCGACGCCGCCTTCTGGCAGCTCATGTCGGCGCAAGGCTTCACCCGGGCCTACATGGCCGAGCGGGAGACCGGCTTCGCCGACGTGCGCAATATCGTCGACTACATCGCCGAGCTGCCGGTCGCCACCCCCGTCATGATCGAGAGCGGCCTCCTCAAGGTGGGCAACACCTCGGTGACCAGCTTCAGCCGCATGCGCGACTCGGAAACCGGTGAGCTCGCCGCGACGGCGGAAGGCATCACCGTTTATTTCGACTTGAAGGCGCGCAGCAAGACGCCCCTGCCGGCGGACCTCAAGTCTGCCATGGAAGCGAACCTGGTGGCGCGGGAGGAAGCGTCTGTTGAATGAGGCCCACCTCCCCACCCGACCACCCACAGCGTACAATGGCATTGGGTCGTCGGGTGGGCCCGGCAACATCAAGACAAAATAAAGTTGAGATCCGCATTTGATCCGGCCTTATTGGAAATGCCCGGTCAATTTGGAACTATTGAACCCGGCCTTTGATAGAAAAGGCCGGGAAAATACATCTTCGCATTACTCTACCTTTTAACGGAGGCTTATTGCTCCGGAACTAGTTTCGCACTCTGGCGTCGCCCCATTGGTCCTGACTGGAACCTCGGTTCGAACAAGGAGTCCGGCGATGCTGTTCTCGGAGACATTCGACATTACGCCGACGAGCGCCCTGGCGGGCCTCGCCTGGTTCTTGCTGTTCACCACCGCGCTCTACTTCACCCGGGAGCCGGCCCACCGGGTGATCGCGTCGCTGTCCCGGGTGCTGCGCCGGGGTCTCAGGCTCATGGCGAGCGCGGTGATGCGGGCCGAGGAACGCCTGCGCGCCCGCAACCGGGAAGTCCTGCTGGCGGCCGGGCGCGAGGCGGCGGAGCGCATCGTCGAGCGCGAGTTCCAGCGCATCGACGCCGCGGTCAACCGGGACCTCGCCCAGTGCCCGGCGCTGGAGCGGCGCCTGAGCGAGCAGATCGCCAAGATCGAGGAGGACCACGCCCAGAGCACCGAGGTGCCGCCGGCCCCGCCGGGCTGGGTCGACGCGGTCCAGGCGGTCGCCAACATCCCCTTCAACGGCGATCCCGTGGTGGCCGACATCCTGGGCCAGGTGAAGGACTCCCTGGTCGAGGCCCAGCAGCGCGCCATCGCCGAATACCGCGACGCCACCAAGGCGCGCCACGACCGCCTCAGCGACATGCTGCCCCAATGGCGCGGCGTCCAGCAGATGCTCCGCGCCCTGGACAGGAACGTGAATACCCTGATCGGCCGGTCCAAGGTGATCGACCGGCACATGGAGGAATACGAGAACGTGGTCCACCAGTCGGACCGGGCGCTCAGGACCCTCTCCTCCTCCTCCCTCACCCAGTTCTTCATCGCGGCGCTGGTGCTGGCGATCGCCGTCGGCGGCGCCGTCATCAACTTCCACCTGATCGCCCGTCCCATGGCCGAGATGGTCGGCAACGACAGCGGCATCGGCACCTTCCGCATCTCCGACGTGGCGGCCCTGGTGATCATCCTGGTGGAGATGTCCATGGGGCTGTTCCTCATGGAGTCCCTGCGCATCACCCGGCTCTTCCCGGTGATCGGCGCCCTGCCCGACGTGCTCCGGGTGCGCATGATCTGGATGACGCTGACCATCCTCTTCGGGCTGGCGAGCGTCGAGGCGGGCCTGGCCTACATGCGCGAGATCCTGCTGCAGGACGAGCTCGCCACCAACGCGCTGCTGCGCAGCGAGGCGGCGACCCTGCTCACGGCCGAGTTCCAGTGGATCACCACGGCGGCCCAGATGGGCATGGGCTTC
>CALJXB010000072.1 GCA_937974415.1 uncultured Kiloniellales bacterium | reverse complement strand
ACCCGAAGCGCCGAGGCTCTCCAGCTCTTCTCCCGCGGGCATCGCCGAGGCCTTCATGGCGGTGCGGGTGAGGATCACCGTCTGGCTGATATCCGGCAGGGTGAGCTCGCAGCCGAGTGCCGCCGCCGCCGCCGCATAGGCCGGCACCCCCGGCGTGATGTCGTAGGGGATACCGAGGGCCTCCAGCTTGCGGATCTGCTCGCCGATGGCGCCATAGAGCGAGGGGTCGCCCGAGTGGACCCGGGCCACGTCCTTACCCGCGCCGTGGGCCTCTCCGATCACCGCCACGATCTCGTCGAGGGTCATGGCCGCCGTGTCCATGACCAGCGCGTCCTCGGGCGCATGGGCGATGACCGCTTTCGGTACCAGAGAGCCGGCGTAGAGCACCACCGGAGCGGCGGCGATCAGGTCCCGCGCCCTGAGGGTGAGGAGGTCCGGCGCGCCCGGCCCGGCGCCGATAAAATGCACGGTCATGCGGACGCCTCCTGGGCCTTTTGCTCTCGGCTGCCGTAGCCCCGCGGCGTGTAGACCCAGAGGCCCTGGCCGGTGGCGACCCGCCGGGTCTCGCTGGAGCCGATGAGGACCAGGGTGAGCATGTCGACCTTGTCGGGCGTCAGGTCTTGGAGGTCGATCACCGTCACGGCCTCGCCCGGCCGGCCCAGGTTGCGGGCGAGCACTACCGGCGTGTCGGCGGGCCGGTGTTCGCGGAGGATCTCCACGGCCCGGGCCAGTTGCTCGCGCCTCCGGCCGGAAACGGGATTGTAGAGCGCCACCACGAAGTCCCCTGCCCCGGCCGCCTCGAGGCGCCGCTCGATGACGGGCCAGGGGGTCATCAGGTCGCTGAGGGAAATGGCGCAGAAGTCGTGGCCGAGGGGCGCGCCGATGCGCGCCGCCGCCGCCTGCAGGGCCGAGAGGCCCGGCGCGACGGCGATTTCGATGCGGTTCCAGTCGGCCCGCCCTTCGCGCTCGATCAATTCGAAGACCGGGCTTGCCATGGCATAGATGCCGGGATCGCCCGAGCACACCAGAGCGACTTGCCCGCCCTCGGCAGCCAGATCCAGGGCGTGGCACACCCGCGCCTCCTCTTCGCCCAGGTCATAGGCGTGGACGGCCTTGCCCTCGGCCAGGGGCCCAATGAGGTCGAGGTAGAGGCGGTAGCCCACCAGGTCCGTGGCCCGCCGCAGCTCCCGCTCGACCTCCGGCGTGCGCCAGTTCGCATCGCCGGGGCCGAGGCCGACAACCGCCAGGCGGCCGCGCGCCCGGCCGGTCCTTGCCGGGTCGATGGGGCCGGGCGCCAGGGCCATCGCGCAGGTGGCGCGCCGCGACTTCGTCTTGGGGACGATGAGTTGGCCGTCCGGTCCGGCCGCCGCCAGGGCTGCGCTTTCCGCCACGCCGGCCACGCCGACCTCCCGGCGCACCAGGTCGGAAGGGGTTGCCAGACGCGGCTCCTCCGCCGCCAAGGTTGCCACGTCGAAGAAGCGGGCCGACACCCCCAGGTCCTCGGCTACAGCATGCACAGCTGCTTCATCCGCCTTGAGGTCGATGGAGACCAGGGTCGCGACCGCGCCCGCCGCCAAACCGTTCTCGGCCAGGGTCTCCGTCACCAGAGCGGCGAGCTCCCCGGGGTCGCAGCCGCGCTCGCAGCCGACACCGACGGCGAGGCACACCGGGTGGTAGACCAGCTCCCGGTCGGAGCCCTCCTGGGCCTCGTGGGTGATCCGAATCTTGAGGGCACCGGCCTCGGAAATCGGCAGCGCGGCCTCCCGCAGCCACGCCGCATCGCCTTCGATCCGAACCTCAGAATCCGATAGAAGATTCACAACGAACTCTTTGTAATTTTGTGGATTTCCGAGAACCCATCCCGGCGGTGGTGCGTCCAGGGCCAGGCCGAAGCGGCGGTCGCCCGCCGTGGTCACGGCGGCAACGACGCCGAGCTTTTCGGCCAATTCCTCGGCTAGGGCGTTGGCCCCCCGATGGCCGCCCAGGAGCGGCACGACGGCGCAGCCGTCCTCGGCGAGGGCAACCACCGGCGGTTCGGCCATTTTGTCGCCCAGCAGGGGCGCCAGTGCCCGGATCAGTATGCCGGCGGCGCAGAGGCCGACGACGGGCCGGCCGGCCCGAAACAGATCACGCAAGTGCGGGGCGAGGTCATCAAAAGTCTGATTCGTACCATCGATACGCCGGGCCAGGCCGTGCACCTCCGCGCCCTTGATGCCGGTCGCCAAGGTCTGCGCCAGGTCCGCGCCCGCTTGGGTCAGCGCGACGAATACCGGTGGTTCGGGCCCGCTCATCGCCAGGCCTCGCCGCGCTTGTGCACCAGGATCATGGAGAAGTAAGGCGCCGCCTCGGCGCCGACAGCGGCCAACGGCAGGATCTTCTGGCTGGCCATGGTGGCGTGCTCGACGTAGCGGGCATCGTCGGCCAGGCCGAGGTCGCCCAACACGGCGCGCACCTTCTCCAGGTTGCGGCCGACCTTCACGATAGCGGCCGCCTCGCCGCCTTCGGACAGGCGCCGCTTGATCTCGCCGGCCTCAAGGGTCGCCGGCACCACGGTGAGAACGTCGTTGCGGGCCACCAGGGGGGCGCCCAGCACCGCGGCGCAGGCGGTGAGCGAAGAGACGCCGGGGATCACCTCGACCGGGAAGCGCTCGGCCATGCGGCCGAAAAGGTACATGAAGGAGCCGTAGAAGAAGGGATCGCCCTCGCAGAGCACGGCCACGTCCCGGCCCGCCTCGAGCTCGCCGCCGATTTCCTCGGCGGCCCGGTCGTAGACCTCCTGAGCCGGGAAGCGGGCAGCGACCATGGGCATGCGGATGGCGATCTCGGTCTGGGCGCCATTGAGATGGGGCGCGACGATGGAGCGCGCCAGACTGTCGCCTTCCTGGGGCGCCGGATAGGCGATCACCGGCACGGCCTGGAGGCACTTCAGCGCCTTGAGGGTGATCAGCTCCGGGTCGCCGGGGCCGATGCCGAGGCCGTAAAGCGTCCCGGTCATGACTTCACCGCCGCCAGCTGAGTCACCGGCATCAACGGCCGCCAGCCCGTGAGGCCGCCGACCGGCTCCGCGCGGGAGATGGCAAGGCGTATGAGGTCGCCGCCGTTGACCGCGCGCCAGGCGAGGAGCGACTGCTCGCCTTCGAGGGTGACCGCGTTGGCGACCAGCCTGCCGCCGGGCTTGAGGCGCGCCCAGCAGTCGGCCAACAGGCCGGGTGTTCCGACGCCGCCGCCGAGAAAAATCGCGTCGGGATCCTCGAGCCCATCCAAGGCCGCTGGCGCCTCGGCCTCGACAACCTCGAGCAGCGGGGTCCCGAGGGCCGCGGCGTTTGCGGCGATCAACGCCACCCGATCGGGCCTGCGTTCGACTGCGACGGCGCGGGTCCGGGCGGCGGCGCGCATCCATTCGATAGCGACCGAGCCGCAGCCGGCCCCCACGTCCCACAGGAGCTGATCCGGCACCGGGGCCAGGGCCGCGAGCGTGGCGGCACGGACTTCGCGCTTGGTAAGCTGGCCGTCGTGCCGGAAGGCCTCGTCCGGCAGGCCCGGCACGGTGGAGAGCAGCGCCGCGCCCGGCGCCGCGATGCATTCGATGGCCAGAGTGTGGAAGTCCTCGACGGCGCCAGCTGGCCAGTCGTCCGCGGTGCCTTCGATGCGCCGCTCCTTGGGGCCGCCCATGCGCTCCAGGGCGATCATCCGGCTCGGGCCATAGCCCCGCGCCCTGAGCAG
>CALJXB010000071.1 GCA_937974415.1 uncultured Kiloniellales bacterium | reverse complement strand
ACATCCGCAGAACGATTCTGGGGCGCCCTATACAAATGGGCGCGAACCGTTCGATGCCAGAATAGACGGCAAATTCCTAAAAAAAGGTTAAGATTCGAGATAATTATCCCTCGAATGCGGAGGCGGCATGGGGCTGGTGGCGGGTGTGGACGGCTGCCGCGGCGGCTGGCTTATGGTCCGCCTCGACACCGCGAGCCGGCGGATCGGCGTGGATCTGGCCGGCTCCTGGCGCGAGCTGGACATGAGCGGCCTGGCGCTCACCGCGGTCGACATGCCGATCGGCCTCGCGGACAGGGGCCCGCGGGCCTGCGATCTGGCCGCGCGGGCGCTGCTGCCGAAAGGCCGAAAGGCCAGCGTCTTCGCCCCGCCGCGGCGCTACATGCTGGCCTGCCGGAGCTGGCAGGACGCCCAGGCCGAGGGCCGGCGCCGCGAGGGGGTCGGGCTCAGCAAGCAGAGCTGGCATCTGATGGCCAAGATCGCCGAGATCGACCGGCACATCGGGCCGAACGACCAGGAGCGCCTCCGCGAAGCCCATCCGGAGCTGATTTTCCACAACCTGAACGCCTGGCAGGCGCTGCCGCCCAAGAAGACCCCCGACGGCGGCCGTCGGCGGCGGGAAATCCTGGCCCGCCACGGGATCGTCCCGCCCCCGGGCGAGCCGGCGGTTCCGCGCCGCCTGGCCGGACCCGACGACCTGCTGGACGCCACCGCCTGCGCCCTGGCGGCGGAACGCATTCTCAACGGCGACAGCTGCCGCCTGCCGCCGGACCCGGCCACCGACATCCGAGGACTCCGCATGGAGATATGGTACTAGAGGGCATGAGCGAGACCCTTTGGGCCTGGGCCTTTCTGATCTGCGGCTATGTCCTGCCGCTGCTTCACGTCGCCCTGTCGGCGAAATCCGGCCCGTGGCGGCCGCCGCCCGGCAGCCGCTGCCCGCTGGGCCCGCGGCCCGGCTGGCTGGTCATGGTCGTGCTTACTGGGCCGATCGGCTGGCTGCTGTTTATGACGTCTCGGCGCCGCAGGGGCCGCCACACGGAGTCCGGGGCGCGCAAACGGCCTAGCGCTTGAACAAGGCGTCGGCGCCGCTCAGATAAGCCTTCTTGGCGGCGATCTTTTCACGGACCCGGCCGGCCTCCTGTTCGAGCTCCGCCAGATAGGCTTCCAGCTCGTCCACCCCCATGGCCTCCAGGTCCTTGGGCTTGGGTTGCTGCTTCCGCGGTTCCAACTCGTCCAGGTCCATGGTCCAAACCTCCCCGATCGGCCGTCTTGCCAGCGCCTCGCGATCATACTAGAGACGGGGACCTTAGGGCCAATCGACAATCGGGCTCGAGCACCTAATACCAAAGGACGTTGGGGGAGAGCATGACGGCTGAGATTCCCGAAAGCATGACGGCGATAGAGATCCGCGAGCCCGGCGGTCCCGAGGTGCTGGTGCCCGGCGAGATGGCCGTCCCGGCGCCCGGCCCGGAGGAGGTCCTGATCAAGGTGGCGGCGGCTGGCGTGAACCGGCCCGACGCCATGCAGCGGGCCGGCCTCTACCCGCCCCCGCCCGGCGCCCCGGAGACGCCGGGCCTGTAGGTCGCCGGCGAAATTGTCGCGGTGGGACAGGCCGCCGAGCGCTGGCAGGTCGGCGACCAGGTCGCCGCCCTGGTGGCGGGCGGCGGTTACGCCGAATACTGCGTCGCCCCGGCGCCTCAGTGCCTGCCGATCCCCGACGGGCTCGACCTGGAGGAGGCCGCGTCCCTGCCGGAGACCTTCTTCACCGTCTGGACCAACGTGTTCGATCGCGGAGCCCTCAAGAGCGGCGAGCGTTTCCTGGTTCACGGCGGCAGCTCGGGCATCGGCACCACCGCCATTCAGATGGCCAAGGCCTGGGGGGCCGAGGTCTTCACCACCGCCGGCAGCGCGGAGAAATGCCGGGCCTGCACGGAACTGGGTGCGGACCGGGCGATCAACTACCGGGAGGAGGATTTCGTCGAGGCTATCAAGGAAGCGACCGGCGGCGCCGGCGTCGACGTCATCCTGGACATGGTCGGCGGCGATTACATCGCCAAGAACCTGGCCCTTCTGGCGCCCGACGGGCGGCTCTGCTTCATCGCTTTTCTGCAGGGCTCCAAGGCCGAGGTGAACTTCCTGCCGGTCCTGGTCAAGCGTCTCACCATCGGCGGCTCCACCCTGCGGCCCCGGCCGGTGGCCTTCAAGGCGGCCATTGCCCGCAACCTGGAGGAAAAGGTCTGGCCCCTGATCGGCGAGGGCCGGATCAAGCCGGTGATTCACCAAGCCTTTCCCTTGGCCGAGGCGGCCGAGGCGCACAGCCTCATGGAATCCAGCGCCCACATCGGCAAGATCGTGCTGGTTCCGTAGGTCAATCCACTCTCAAGGGGTGGTAAATCCCTTTATTTTGCGGCGCGAAGACCGCATATAGGATTGCAGAATCCCAATCCCAGACCGGTTGCGCCGCCCGCGCTGATCCCAGCGACGGTGGCGGTGACCGAAGCAGACATGGAGGTAATATGGCAGCGCCGCTTATGCCCAAGGCGACGGCCGTCTGGCTGGTGGACAATACATCGCTGACCTTCGACCAGATCGCGGACTACTGCGGACTGCACCGCCTCGAGGTGCAGGGCATCGCCGACGGCGAGGTGGCGATCGGCATTCAGGGCATCGATCCGATCGCCAACAGCCAATTGACCCGCGACGAGATCGAGCGCTGCGAAAAGGACCCCAAGGCCCGCCTCAAGATGCTCAAGCTCGACCTGCCGGAGCCCGCCAAGCGGACCAAGGGGCCGCGTTACACGCCCGTCGCAAAGCGGCAGGACAAGCCCGACGCCATCGCCTGGCTGCTGCGCCATCACCCCGAGCTGAAAGAGTCGCAGATCGCCAAGTTGATCGGCACCACCAAGACGACCATTCAGGCGGTGAACGAGCGCACCCATTGGAACAGCCCGAACATCCGCCCGCGCGACCCGGTCCTACTCGGCCTCTGCGCCCAAAGCGAGCTCAACGCGGCGGTCGATCGGGCGAGAAAGCGGGCCGAACGCCTGGGCGAACCGATCCCCGAACCGGTCCAATACGAAGGCCCCATCGACTAGGTTAGCCCCGCCATTCCGGGACAGGCGCTACCGGTGGATGCCTTGCTCGCGGTAGTAGCGTTGGGCGCCCGGATGGAGCGGGATCGCCAGTCTTTCCAGCGCATGTTCGCTGGAGATCTGCCGGGCCTGGGGGTGGCTGGACTCCAGCAGTTCGCGGGTGCGCTCGTGCCACAGCGACTTGGTGAGCTCGTAGACCAGCTCTTCATCGGCGTCGGCCGAGATTATGAACTGTGTTCCGACCGCCACCGCCGGCGCGAAGCCGAGCCCTGAATAGGTTCCGGAAGGAATCTCCGCTTCGGCCAGAAAGGGGGAAAAACTGGTGATCTCGTCGCGCGGCGCGGCATCGACTGGCACCAGCATGACCTCGCTTCGCCGCGCCAGGTCCTCGACGGCCTCGACCGGCAGGCCGCCGATCGCGAAGAAAGCGTCGATCTCACCGGCCTGAAGACGGTCGGCGGCCAGTCCGGAGTCCAGATAGCTCGCCTCGATATCGTCGACTAAGAGCCCGTAGGCGGCGAGAATGGCCTGGGCGTTGGCTGGCGTCCCGGACGCCTTGGGCCCGAGGCAGACGCGCTTGCCCGCCAAGTCGGACACGGTCGAGATCCCTTGGCCCTGGCGTGCCACGATGTGCACGACCGCCGGATAGAGATTGGCGATGGCCCTGAGATTGCTCAACGGCTCCTGGGTGGCGAAAGGCCCGGTTCCGTAGTACGCCCAGTAGGCCACGTCGGCCCGCACCAGGGCGGACTCCATGAGGCCGGCCGCGATGGCTTCGACGTTCTCGATCGCCCCCTCGGTGGACTGGGCGACCGCCACCAGATTGGGCACGCCGCAGCTGCCGCCGCGGTCGCACGGCCGGGAGCCGGGCGGGTTGCTGATCGCGCTGGCGATCGCGCTGCCGACGGCGAAGAGGGTGCCGCTGGTGTCACCGGTGCCGATGCGGAAGAAGCTGATCTCCTGGGTGAGCGGTGTGGCGGGCCAGGCTACGGACAGGACCGCCGCCATGACCAGGGCGGGCGCAAGACGACGCTTCGCCGCTCCGGTGACCGCTGCGGGTGGCTTGACCATGGCTTGCCCTTCCAGTCCGTCAGGCCTCCGCGACCGGCACCGTATAGGCGAGCGGCAGGCGTCCGCCGTCGGCATAGATGGTCTGGCCGGTGATGTAGCTCGAGTCCTCGGAGGCGAGAAAAACCGCCACGCTGGCGATCTCGTCAGGCTCGCCGACCCGGCCCATGGGGGTGCGGCTCATGGCTGCCTGCTTCTTGACCGGGTCGCTCAGGACCTGGAGCGCCATCTCGGTGCCGATCGTTCCCGGCCCGATGGCATTGACCCGGATGCCCTTGTCGGCGAGGGAGAGCGCCATCACCTTGGTCAGCTGATTGAC
>CALJXB010000070.1 GCA_937974415.1 uncultured Kiloniellales bacterium | reverse complement strand
CGCCCGTAACTTGGACTATGTCCGTGCGGCCCGGGCGCTGGGGGTCTCGAACCTGGTGATCATGTTCCGCCACGTGCTGCCCAACGCCCTGGTTGCCACCATCACCTTCATGCCCTTTACCCTCGCCGGCTCGGTCACCCTGCTGACCTCCCTTGACTTCCTCGGCATCGGCCTGCCGCCAGGCTCGGCCTCGCTCGGCGAGGTGCTGGCCCAAGGCAAGGCCAACCTGCAGGCGCCGTGGCTCGGCCTCACCGCCTTCTTCACCATCGCCATCATGCTGAGCTTGCTGATCTTCATCGGCGAGGCGGTGCGCGACGCCCTTGACCCGCGCAAGCTGATTACCGAGGGGTCGCCGCCGGAACCCGGGGCCGAAAGCGACAGAACGCCGGCGCCTGCCGCGAGCGGGGGGCGCTGATGGGCACGCCGGCGAAAGACGGGGCCCTTCTTCAGGTCCGCAACCTGGACGTCAGCTTCCAGGTCGAGGGGCGCGACGTTCCCGCCGTGCGCGCGGTCAGCTTCGACATCGACCGGGGCGAGACCCTGGCGCTGGTCGGCGAGAGCGGCTCGGGCAAGTCGGTGAGCGCCCTCTCGGTGCTGCAGCTGCTGCCCTACCCGGTCGCGCGGCACAGTTCCGGCAGCTCGGTCCGCTTCCGCGGCGAGGAGCTTGTTGGCGCCACCGAGCCCAAGCTGCGCGACGTGCGCGGCGACGAGATCGCCATGATCTTCCAGGAGCCCATGACCTCGCTCAACCCGCTCCACCGGGTCGAGAAGCAGATCAACGAGACCCTGGTCCTGCACAAGGGCATGACCCGCGAGGCGGCGCACCAGCGCACCCTGGAGCTGCTCGCCATGGTCGGCATCCCGGAGCCGGCACGGCGACTGGCGGCGTTTCCACACGAGCTTTCCGGCGGCCAGCGCCAGCGGGTCATGATCGCCATGGCGCTGGCCAACGAGCCCGACCTGCTGATCGCCGACGAGCCGACCACGGCCCTCGACGTCACCATCCAGGCGCAGATCCTGAAGCTCCTGAAGGAGCTGCAGCGCGAGCTCGGCATGGCCCTGCTGCTGATCACCCACGACCTTGGCATCGTGCGCAAGATGGCCGACCGGGTCTGCGTCATGACCCAGGGCGAGATCGTCGAGCAGGGCCCGGTCGAGGCGATATTCGAGGCCCCCCAGCACCCCTACACCCAGCGCCTCCTGGCGGCCGAGCCCTCGGGGGACCCCTACGTCGGGGCGCCCGACGCCCCGCTGGTCATGGAGGGCGATGAGGTCAAGGTTTACTTCCCCATCAAGGCGGGGGTCCTCAAGCGCACCGTCGACCACGTGCGCGCGGTCGACGGCATTTCTGTGCGGGTGCGCGAGGGCCATACCCTGGGCGTGGTCGGCGAAAGCGGCTCGGGCAAGACCACCCTCGGCCTGGCGCTCTTGCGCCTGATCTCCAGCCAGGGCGAGATCCGCTTCAACGGCCAGGGCATCCAGGGCTGGAAGTCCGGGGCGATGCGCCCCCTCCGGCGCGAGATGCAGGTGGTCTTCCAGGACCCCTTCGGCTCGCTCAGCCCGCGGCTGTCGATCGGCCAGATCGTCGAGGAGGGCCTCAAGGTGCACGGCCTCGGCGCCAACGCGGGCGAGCGCGAGGCGCTAATCGTCGCGGCGCTGGGCGAAGTCGGGCTCGACCCGGACAGCCGCCACCGCTATCCCCACGAGTTCTCCGGCGGCCAGCGCCAGCGCATCGCCATCGCCCGGGCCATGGTCCTCAAGCCGAAGTTCGTGGTGCTCGACGAGCCGACCTCGGCTCTCGACATGTCGGTCCAGGCCCAGATCGTCGACCTGCTGCGCGAGCTCCAGGAGAAGCACCGCCTGGCCTACCTCTTCATCAGCCACGACCTGAAAGTCGTGCGCGCCCTGGCCGGCGAGGTTCTGGTCATGAAGAACGGCCTGGTGGTCGAGCACGGCAGCGCCAAGCAGATCTTCGAAGCCCCCCAGGAAGCCTACACTCAGGCCCTCATGAAGGCCGCCTTCGAGCTCGAAGCCGTCGAGACCGGCGTGGTGAGCACCTAGGCGGTTACCCCGCCTCGCGCGGGTCCTCGGCCGTCGAGTGGTCGGTCGGCTGGGGGGTGACGGTGAGCACGGTGACGCCGCCGGGGGCGTGGAAGCGGTGCCAGGTGCCCTGGGGCACCACGGTCAGCATGCCGGCCGACATGACCAGCACCTGCGGGCCGTCGTCGGTCATGAGGGTGAGCCGGGTTTCTCCCGCCAGGATGTGCACCAGCTCGTCGCCCTTGGTATGGCGCTCCCAGGGGCTTTCGCCGTCGAAGCTGCCGGCGAAGACGCCGCCCTCGCCCAGCTTCGCCAGGGTCGCGAAAGCCGGCTCCGCCTCCTCCGCCGGCGTGTCGGGCCGGCGTCCGTGCAACACGGGCAGCCCGGCCAGTTCCGTCTCGATCTTGACCGCCTTGACCATCATTTGCTCCCACGCTTTTTCGCTAGCTGCTCGATGACGCCGTAGACCGCGCGCAGGCCCATGGCCTCGCCGCCCCTGGGCCGGCCCGGCCCGTCGCTCGGGTTCCACGCCATGAGGTCGAAATGGGCCCAGGGGACGCCAGCCTCGACGAAGGCCTCGAGGAACAGGGCCGCCGTGATGGCGCCGCCGAAGGGCCCGTCGGAGATGTTGTTGAGGTCCGCCACCGGGCTGTCGAGGGACTTGCGGTAGGGCCGGTGGAGCGGCAGCCGCCACAGCGGGTCGTGGCACGCCTGGCCCTGGTCCAGCAGCCGCTCGGCCAAGGTCTCGTCGTTGCAGAACAGGGCCGGCAGGCCGGTCCCTAGCGCGACCCGCGCCGCCCCCGTCAGGGTCGCGAAATCGATCACCAGGTCCGGCTTGTCGTGGCACGCCTCGGCGAGCGCATCGCAGAGGATCAGTCGGCCCTCGGCGTCGGTGTTGCCAACCTCCACCGTCAGGCCCTTGCGGGTCTTGAGCACGTCGAGCGGCCGGAAGGCGTTGCCCGAGACGCTGTTCTCCACCGCCGGGACCAGCACCCGCAGCCGGACCGGCAGGCCGGCCGCCATGACCATGGAGGCGAGCCCCAGCACGTGGGCGCCGCCGCCCATGTCCTTCTTCATGAGCTTCATGCCGGCCGCGCTCTTGAGGTCGAGGCCGCCGGAGTCGAAACAAACGCCCTTGCCGACCAGGGTCACCTTCGGCCCCCTGCCGCCCCAGCGCAGATCGATCAGGCGCGGCGCCTCGGCGCTCGCCCGGCCGACCGCGTGAACCGCCGGGTAGTTCAGCTTGAGGAGGGCGTCGCCCACGGTCACCGTGAGCCGGGCCCCGTGGGCCTTGGCCAGCTTGCGGGCGGCGGCGGCCAGCTCGGCTGGGCCCATGTCGCCCGCCGGGGTATTGATCAGATCGCGCACCAGGCGGGTCGCCGCGGCGGCGCGCGTCACCGCGCCCCGGTCGGCGCCTTTCGGCCAGGCCAGGCTGGCAAAGTCGCGTGTCTTGCGGTAGCGCCCGAAAGCGTAGCTGCCCAAGGCCCAGCCGAGGGCCGCATGGTTGGCCTGCTGACGCGGGTCGACCGGTCCGGGCCCCGGCTCCAGGCGATAGCGGCCGAGCGGCAGCGCCGCCGGCAGGCCGGCGAAGGCGTAAGGGCCCTCGGCCGGATCGATCCCCGCCAGGACCCGCCCCAAGGCGCCGCCGTCCCCGGGCAGCAGGCAATGGGTGCCGGCCTCGGCCGTGAAGCCCAGGGACTCGACCCAGGCCGCCACGGACGACCGCTCGGCGGGCGGCTGCGATTTGAGCCAAGGCTTGAGCTCGTCGGCGGCCAGCGGCAGAATCGGCACAGCGCCGGCCGCGCGGGTGGTCAAAAACTTGGGCATGCAGCCCCCTTCGAGAAGTTGTGGCGCGCCGGCGAGAATCGCAAAGCGGCCGCAGCGCCGCAAGGGCAAGGGGCAAGGGGCAAGGGGCAAGGCCAGAGGATAAGGATCACGCTATGGCGGACTTCAAGATCGTTCTCGGCAACAAGAACTATTCCTCCTGGTCGCTGCGGGGCTGGCTCGCCCTGAAGCGCTGCGGCGTCGCCTTCGACGAGGAGGTGATCCCGCTCTATCAGGACGATTGGCGGGCGCGCCTCCTGGCGGTCAGCCCGGCCGGCAAGGTGCCGGTCCTGCTGCACGGCGAGCGGATCATCTGGGACACGCTCGCCATCGTCGAATACCTGGCCGAGCTCTTCCCCGAAGCCGGGCTTTGGCCCGAGGAGAGGGACGCGCGGGCCTTGGCGCGAGCGGTCTCGGCCGAGATGCACGCGGGCTTCGCGGCGCTCAGGAACGACATGCC
>CALJXB010000069.1 GCA_937974415.1 uncultured Kiloniellales bacterium | reverse complement strand
CTGATCGGGCTGGTCGTCGCCGCGATGCAGATCGCGCACCACCTCGGCGATCGACACCGGATCGCCGGAGTTGATCTTGGCCTCGTATTCCTGGGCGCGCCGGCTCCACATGGTACGCTTGGCCCGGCTGCGGCCCTTGAGAGTGGTGAGCGCGGTGTCCATGACCTTGCGGGTGGAGAGCTTGCGCAAGCCCGAGTTCTGGGCCTTTTCGACGGGCACCCTGAGGGTCATGCGATCCTTGTCGAACTTGATGATGATGAGCTCCAGGCTGATGCCCGAGATTTCCTGCATCTCGACGCCCAAAACCTTGCCGACGCCGTGGGTCGGATAGACCACGAAATCGCCCGCGCTGTAGTCTGCCTGCTTCGCCTTCGCCATGTGATGTTCTCTTGTCCTTTTGTCACTCTCTGCGCGCGACCGGCATGCGATCGCATGATTTCTTGGAGGACGCTGTGACGTGGGGCCCGGGCCGCGCCCTGGTGTCAGTCCAACTGCCCAGACGCATCGAAGGCCTCCTGTCGCAGCGACACCGTGCGGCAAGGGGCCCTCATCAATCCCCGGCGAGCTTCTCGCGAAACCGCCTGCCTTGAGACCACCTCAGCTCTTCGCGCGCCGCCCGAACCCATACTGTACCGATGAAATGCGGCACTTTCTAAGCCGTTCGACGTGCTGTCCTTCACATTTATTAGTTTACTATATTTCCAAGGACCAGACAATGACGCGGCGGCTTGGTTAACCCGTACGTCCGTACGCATTGCCGGTGCAAGGCGATCTAGGCGAATTTAAGGTTGCACCGGGCTTCCGGCGTTAGCCGCTGGTGCCGGGATTCTTGCTGAAGAATTTCTCGAACTTGCCCTCGACGTTCAGGAATGCGTCAGCGTCGGCCGGCGCTGTGCCCTTGCGGGTGATGTTGGGCCAGGTCTCGCTGTATTGACGGTTCATCTCGAGCCAGTCGTCGGCGCCCGGATCGGTGTCCGGCAGGATCGCCTCGGGCGGGCATTCCGGCTCGCAAACGCCGCAATCGATGCACTCGTCGGGATGAATGACCAGCATGTTCTCGCCCTCGTAGAAGCAATCCACCGGGCAGACCTCGACACAGTCCATGTACTTACACTTGATGCAGGCTTCGTTCACGATGTAGGTCATAGTCTTGCTTCCCGCCTCCACTTGCCGCCGCACGTCCGCCACAATATTCCCCGGGGCGGCACCGTCATCCGTCCAATCCGAGCTTGCTGAGCGCGCGCTTGCGCGCCTCGCCGCTTTCGCGGTCCGGGACATAGATCAGGCCGGCGACACGCCGCATGAGACTCGCTTCGAGGTGATGCAGTGCGCCGTCGGCGTAAACCACCTCCCACAACATCTCCATGAGCTCGACCCGCTCCGCATGATCGAAGTTGTCCTTCACCACCCGCGTGAAGCTGTAGAGCTGGCTGGAGTTCGCCACCTTGTCCCCGGCGATCTCCAGCAGGCTCTCCGCCTCAGCCTCGGTTAATTCGAACCGCGCACGCACCAAGTCGATAATCTTCCGCCGCTCGGCCTCGCCGAAGTTGGCATCCATCTCTGCCGCTTCGACCAGCAGCGCCGCCGCCGCCACCTGCAACTCCGCGAAACTGTGGCCGGGCGCCGCGTCCTGCGCCGGCGCCCCGCCGCTCAGAAGGCTCTTGATGCGATTGATCATCGCCCTCCCCTAGCACCGGCCACCCAGGCGTTCAACCCTAGGCTTTTACAGGGATTTCTCGGGCGCCGGCGAGACCGGCGCTAGAGTCCCCGCTCGGCTAGTCCGTACCGCTTTTCAGTTGATCGATCCGCCGGCGCTCTTGCTTGGTCGGCCGGCCGGCGCCAGCCGGCCTGCGGCCGCCGGGCGGAGCCGGCATGGCCTGAGAGGCCTCGGGCGGCTTGAGGTCCTCGTAGAGCGTACGGGCTTCGATCGCCGGGCCTCGCCGGGTGCCGAGGGCCAACACCTTGACGACCCGGATATAGCGGCCTTGGGCGAAGGTGAGCACGTCGCCGACCCGTACCTGGTGGTGCGCCTTGGTGACCGCGGCTCCGCCCGTGCGCACGTGGCCGCCGGTGCAGATCTTGGCGGCCAGGCTCCGCGTTTTGAAGAAGCGCGCACGCCAAAGCCACTTGTCGAGCCGCAGGCCAGTCGGTTCGAGGAGCTCCCTGGTGGTCATGTGGGGGTGGTCAGGTCTTGCAGCTTGGCGAAGGGCGAGTCCTTGTTTTTGTCGGACTTTTTGCGTGCCGCCTTGGCTCTGGCGCGCTTTTGCTTGGCGCGGCGGAAGACCTCATGGGGAAGGAAGCTGAGTTCGCCGGCTGACGGATCCAGCTTGAAGCCGAGTTCCGGCAGAATGGCGGCGAGCTCCTCGTCGCCGCACGCGCCGGCCTTGCGCAGGGCTGCGCTGGCGGTGAAAGGGCCCTGCGCCGACAGCTTGTGGGCCTGCCGGGCCAGGCGCTCCAAAGCGTCAGCGCGCTGGGCGAAAGCCGCCCGGCCGGGCCTGTGATAGCCGATCGCCCGGCAGAAACCGCCCACCAGGTCCCGGCGCGCATGGCCGTTGCCTTTCGGAAGCCCAGCCTCGGCGAGCCAGTCGTCCAGCTCGGCCACTGGGATCGCCGAGGTCGGCACGGGCACCAGGGCGAGACCCCCGCGGCCTGGCGGCAGGCCCTGATGCACCAGCCACAAGAGCGCCCGCAAGCGGGTCGCGCGCTGGGAACCCAGGGCCGATAGATAGACGCTCTCGCGGCCCAGGCGGACGCCGAGTGCCGCCAGAGCCTTGCGCTCGCTGCGGGTCAAGGCGGCGACCTGTTTGGCGACCGCGCGGCGCGGCACGGTTCCCAGGGACTCCACCACTTGAAAGGCGATGCCCCGCGCCGGACCCGCGAGCTCGGCCTCGTGCAGCTGCAGGAGCGGCTTCAGGCAGCGGTCGATATGGCCCTTGAGCCAGAGGTCCAGGCGTTTGCGCAGGCGTTCGCGCTGGGCCCCGTCCAGCAGGTCGCTGGCCGTCGGCCGGACGCGGGGTGTGAGCGCGGTCGCCCCCGTCTGGATCCTGCCAACGGCGGCGCCCTGCCACAGAACCTGCCCTCGGTCGTCCAAGGCAAAGGCCTTGTCCGCATCCTGCTCCAGGCGCCGCAGTCGGCGCGGCACCTCCGAGACCAGGGCCCGCCGCGCGGCGGCTTCCAAGGGTCGCACGGCTTCGCGCTCGGCGCTCTTGTCGACCACGAAACGAAAGCCCACGAGGCGGCCCAGGTGTTCGCCTTCCACCAGCACCTCGCCATCGGTCCGGACGGCGCCGATCAGGTCCTCGCCGCCGCGCAGGCGGCGCAACAGTACCGCCGTGCGGCGGTCGATGAAGCGCTCGGTCAAGCGCTGGTGCAAGGCATCGGACAGCCGGTCCTCGATCGCGCGGGTGCGCTCCTGCCAGTGCTGCGCGTCGTCCAGCCACTCGCCCCGGTGGGTCACGTAGGTCCAGGTCCGGATGTGGGCGATGCGGGCCATGAGGGCGTCGATATCGCCGTCGGCGCGGTCGATCCGCGCCACTTGCCGGCCGACCCAGTCGGCGGGCAAGTGGCCGTCGCCGTCCATCAGGTGGCGGTAGACGCGCGACAAGAGGGCGGCGTGCTGGTCCGACAGGATCTTCTGGAAATCCGGGATCCGGCAGACGTCCCACAAGAGGCGCACCGCCGCGCCGCCGCGGGCCCGCCGGGCGATTTCCGGGTCTTTGGCCAGGGCCGCGAGCGCCAGCTGGTCGTCGCCCTCGCGCGCCCGCACCAGGACCGCCGCCGGCGGTCTGGCCTCGAGGCTGACGAGCAAGCGCTCCGGCGACTCGAAGTCGAGCCGGCGGCTACGCCAATAGAGCGTTTCCAGCGGGTCGAAGCGGTGCTGTTCGACCGCTTCGACCAGCTCGCCGTCCATGCCCGTGAGCTCGCCGCTCGCCCCGAAGGTGCCGTCGCTCATGTGGCGGCCGGCGCGCCCGGCGATCTGGCCGACCTCGGCCGGCGTCAGGCGCCGCGGCAGGCGGCCGTCGAACTTGCCGAGGCGGGTGAAGGCGACGTGGTCGAGGTTGAGGTTGAGGCCCATGCCGATGGCGTCGGTGGCGACCAGGTAGTCGACTTCGCCGGCTTCGAACAGCGCGACCTGGGCGTTGCGGGTGCGCGGGCTGAGCGCCCCCAGGACCACCGCCGTGCCGCCGCTTTGCCGGCGCATGAGTTCGGCCAGGGCGTAGACCTCGGCGGCGGAGAACGCGATCACGGCGCTGCGCGGCGGCAGCCGCGTCAGCTTGCGCGGGCCCAGGTAGCTGAGAGTCGAGAAGCGCGGCCGGGAGATGACCTCGGCCTCCGGCGCCAGCCTTTTCAGCAGCGGCCGGATGGTGTCGGCGCCGAGGAACATGGTCTCGGACTCGCCGCGGGCGTGGAGCAGGCGGTCGGTGAAGACATGGCCGCGCTCGGCGTCGCCGCACAGCTGGACCTCGTCGACCGCCAGGAAGTCGAACGGCCGGTCGACCGGCATGGATTCGACCGTGCAGAAGAAGTAGCGCGCGCCGCGCGGCACGATTTTCTCTTCGCCAGTGACCAGGGCCACCTGGCGGCGACCGCGCAGGCCGGCCGCCCGGTCGTAGTTCTCCCGCGCCAGCAGGCGCAAGGGGAAGCCGATGACACCGCTGCGGTGGCCGAGCATGCGCTCGATGGCGAGATAGGTCTTGCCGGTGTTGGTCGGGCCGAGGACGGCCGTCACCCGCGGGCTGCGCATCGACTCCATAGCCATGAGAATCGGGCTTGGCGGCGCCCCATGCAAGGGATCTTGGACGCCGTCGGCCGCTCCTTTAGCCGTCGCCCGGCCCGGTTTTGCCCTCGATCCCCTCGATCAGGGGCACGAAGGCCACCGGCAGGTGGCAGGTCTCGCGCACGCTGCCGTCTTCGTTTTTGGCGATCACCAGCAGTTCCTGATCGCCGGCCCCGCCGAACAAGGAGAACCGCGCCGCGCGATGCTCCACGGGGATCACTAGATGGCCGCCCGGCGCCAGTTGTTCGATAAGCGCGGCCGGCGGGCGGCGGGATGCCGCGGCGGTCACCAGGATCCCGTCGAAGGGGGCCTCTTCCGGCCAGCCCTTGGAGCCGTCGCCGTGGCGCACCCGGATGCCGTCGTAGCCGAGCTCGGCCAGGCGGAAGGCAGCCTGCCGCGCCAGCTCGGGGACCGTCTCGATGGTCCAGACCCGGGCACCGGTCGCGGCCAATACCGCAGCCTGATAGCCGCAGCCAGTGCCGACCTCGAGCACCTTGCGCCCCGGCCCGGCGCCTGAGAGGTCGGTCATGATCGCGACGATATAAGGCTGCGAGATGGTCTGGCCATGGCCGATCGGCAAGGGGCGGTTCTCGTAGGCCGCGCCGCGGCTGTGGGCCGGCACGAAGGCGTGGCGCGGGACCTCGGCCATGGCCGCCATGACCCGCGGGTCGAGGTGATCCCTTGCGAGCCAGTGGCTGGTCTCGGCCACCTCCGCTGCGATGATCTCGACCATTCTGGCGCGGGCTAGGCGATCGCTCTCGTCCTCGGAGACGGCCGCCGATACCCCTGAACCACCCGCATCGTCTTCATCGTGTGCCAATTTCGCCCTTCCCGAGTGTCCAGGGGGTTGCGGGGCGCGGCGACGTATCACATATCTGGCCCGGGACGCTCAATTCAATCCGGCTCGCCGCCGATGGATGCTATCGAGCGCGTGCCCAGGTCAGCCCACAAGAAGGTCTGCCATGACAGCAGAAACGCTCTCCTTTCAGGCCGAGGTCAGCCGCCTACTCGACATCGTTGCGAACTCGCTTTACTCGCACAAGGAGATATTCCTCCGCGAGCTCATCTCGAACGCGTCCGACGCCTGCGATCGGCTGCGCTATGCCGCTATTGCCGAGCCCGATCTGATCGCCGGCGACCCGGACTTCAGGATCCGCATCACGGCCGAAAAGGCCGGCCGGCGCCTGACGATCAGCGACAATGGCATCGGCATGAGCCGCGACGAGCTGATCGAAAATCTCGGGACGATCGCCCAATCGGGCACCGCCGCCTTTGTCGCCCAGCTCGAGGACAGCGAGGCTGACGTGAGCCAGATCGGCCAGTTCGGCGTCGGCTTCTATTCCGCCTTCATGGTCGCAGAGAAAGTCGAGGTGATCAGCCGCAAGGCCGGCGAGGACCAGGTCTGGTCCTGGCGTTCGGACGGCAGGGGCAGCTTCGAGGTGGTGGAGAGCGACCGGGAGCTGACCCGCGGGACCGAGATCGCGCTCATCCTGAAGAAGGGAGAGGAGGGCTTCCTGGCGCCGGAGGAAATTCGCCGGGTCGTGACCACCTATTCCGATCACATCGCCATTCCCATCGTCTTGGACGAGACCGAGACCAAGGCGGATGGTGCCGAAACGACCCTCAACCAGGCTTCGGCGCTCTGGACCCGGCCCAAGTCCGAGATCAGCGAGGAGCAGTACAAGGAGTTCTATCACCACGTCGGCCATGGCTTCGACGATCCCTGGATGCACCTGCATTTCAAGGCGGAGGGAAAGATCGAGTACTGCGGCCTGCTCTTCGTGCCGTCGAGCCGGCCCTTCGACCTCTACCAGCCGGAGCGCCAGCATCAGGTGAAGCTCTACGTCAAGCGGGTGTTCATCACCGACGACTGCGCCGGGCTGGTGCCGCCCTATCTGCGGTTTTTGCGCGGCGTCATCGACACCGAGGACCTGCCGCTCAACGTCAGCCGCGAGATGCTGCAGTCCAACCCCCTGGTGGCCAAGATCCGTGGCGCGGTGGTCAAGCGGGTGCTCGACGAGCTGAAGAATAAGGCCGAGAAGGCGCCGGAGGACTATGACCGGTTCTGGGACAACTTCGGCGCGGTGCTCAAGGAAGGGATCTACGAGGACGAAGCCCGGCGCGAGGCGATTCTGGAGCTGGCCCGCTTCCATTCGACCAAGTCCGACAGCTCGTCCGATGGCGACGGAGAGACCGCCCCGGCCGGGGGCCTGGTGAGCTTGAAGGACTATGTGGCAGGCATGAGCGAAGGCCAGGAGGCGATCTATTACATCTCCGGCGACGCGCTCGAGTCCTTAAGGCGCAGCCCCCAGCTCGAGGGCTTCCGGGCCAAGGGGGTCGAGGTGCTCCTGCTGACCGATCCGGTCGACGATTTCTGGCTCTCCGCCATCCCCGCCTACGACGGCAAGCCCTTCAAGTCGGTCACCCGCGGCGCCAGCGATCTGGACGCCATCCAGACGGCGGATAAGGCCGACGACGACAAAGTGGAGGAAGGTGCGGCGGAAACGGCAGCCGATGGGGCCGGCCTGGACAGCCTGATCGCCTTCGTGAAACTCACCCTCAAGGACCAGGTGAAGGACGTGCGAGTCTCCGAGCGCCTGACCGAGAGCCCGGTCTGCCTGGTCGCCGACGAGGGCGACCTGGACATGCACCTGGAGCGCATGCTCAAGCAGCATCGCCAGATCGATCAGGCCTCCCAGCGAATTCTCGAGGTAAACCCGGGCCACCAGCTCATTCTTGGCCTGGCCGATCGCGTCCAGGCAGGCGGCTCCGCAGCCGAACTCGAGGACGCCGCCCGCTTGCTGCTCGATCAGGCGCTGATCCTGGAAGGCGAGGTGCCGCCCGATCCGGCGGCCTTCACCAAGCGGCTCTCAAACCTGGTGGCACGCGGCCTGGCCGGCAGCTAGAGCCGGTTCGATCCGCTGATCTAGAATCCCTCGAGCGGCATGGCGGCCGCGCCGATGACCGGCCCGGTGCGGCCTTGCTGCACGAGGATCGCGCAGCCGTCGCGCCCCAGGGCGGCCACCCGCGCCAGATCGACGGGAATCTCGAGCCGTTCGCCGCTCCACACGGCGAGCTCTTCCAGCTCCCGCACCACGTTGCGGTTTATCAGCTTCTTGCCTCGGTTCTCGCCGCGCTCGACCTCGGTCTCGTGCCGGCCGTCGTAAATCGCGAGCCACACCGTCGCCCCGCCGGGCGGCGCGGGGCCTTCGGGAATGATAATCTTGCCGCCGTCTTCGCCGCTGAACTCCACGGCGAGAGTCTTGCCGCGAAGGGTCGCCTGCCCGATCGCCGAGCGGACCTGTTGGCGATGGCTGCCGACGACGTTGTATTGGCCGTCGATCACCATTTGCGGCGTGTAGACGTAGCGCAGTTCCAGCTCCCGGGCGTAGTCGCGCTGGCGCTGGGTTATGTGCGGGCTGGCAAAGGGGTCCGACCAGCCGATGTAGTCCCAATAGTCCACATGGAGCTCGAGGGCGATCACTCCGTCCTCGTCGGCCAGCTCGTTTAGAAAGGCCTCGGCCGGCGGGCACGAGCTGCAGCCCTGGGAGGTGAAGAGCTCGACCACGACCGGTGGCATCGCCGCTTCGGAGTCGGCAAAAGCCGGTGCCGACGAGAGGACGTTGGCACCGGCGAGAGTGGCGCTCGTTGCGACCAGCAGAGCCGCTGCGAGCCTGTGAAGTCGTCCATCCATGGCTCACCCTATCTGCAAGCTGTCGGCGCAAGCGAATCACGTTCGGGTGAATCCGGCGCAACCAAAGCTGTGCCCGTCCCTGCCAGGGACGCGGCCCGCGAGACGTGCCGCCCGGCGCTCTGCGCCGGGACCCGTCCGGTGCGCGGGACATCCTGCAGGACGGCATCCCGAATCCCACGTATTTTACAAATTCACCATCTAGAGTGGATAAGAGTTGACAAACATACGTATTTTTATCAGATAGTTATTGACAGTATCTCTTTATTTGTAAATTATATCAAATGAACTTGACGGCGATGGGAAAGCGCGTCGCGATTGCCGTCGAACCCGCCAGCGGCCCACCTCATCGACGTCACGTCGAGCACAATGGAGAGAACGACATGAGCGACACCACGCAGGAAAAGACTTCCGGCCTCCTCAAGAACAAGCCTCTGCTGTTTTTGATCGGCGCCTTTGTGCTGCTGATCGCCATCGGCGTCGCCACCAGCTGATCCCGCCGCCGGACCGGGTCCGCGCCGCGGGCCCGGCCCAAGTGCCCGTCAGCGGCACTGTTTTCGACCCGCGCCCGAATTCGGCGCGGGTTTTGCTATCCAGCTCGCGGGGACGGGCCAAGGGTCGGCAGGCCGGCGCGCGGGCGGGTCGCAAGAAGCCTGTCGCCAGCCGGCATGAAATTTACAAGATTTTCTAATTCACATGACATGTGAGTAGATCATTCACATTTTCACCACATTGAATCAATCATTTATTGACAAACTTAGTCCAGTTGCAAAAAATCCACCGCGAACAGGAAAGTGATTTCCTGGCCCTCCACGAACTCCCGGGACCGGCGCCCTCGCGGTGCGGTCCCGGTTCTTTTTTGGGCTTGGCTCTTTGCGCGATCCGGGGCGCGGTGGTTCTGATCGCGACAAAGTGATCCGCCCCGCGCTGTCTGCCGCGGTGGCGGCCGGCGCCGGCTTCGGCCCGCAGCGGCACTGGACGGCAAGCCCAAGAGGCAACCGGGATCAAGCCTGCCGGACTGATAACCTGCTGATTCGCGGCACGAATGCTCGGTCGCTGCCGGCGCCGCCACGGGGCTGCACCAGGGCCGTTGCGGGCCGGGCCCTGGCGGCGGCGGCACGGTCTTCGGGGCGGTCGCCGAGGGTTTCACGATTTTGCCTTATTTGAGACCTGGTGCGACCACAATCCCTGCCTATTTGTTTATGCAGCAGAGATTTCCCCTCTCTGTCAGAGGCGCCCAGCCGGCCTCCTCACTTTGCCCCCCAACAAGGCTGGAAACTAAAGCGGCCGCCGGTCCCCGATCCCGGCGGCCGCTTATTCCTTGCGCCATCCCGGCGGTTTTGCGGTCACGGTCCGCCATACGCTTGGCCGGACTCCGGGCGGCTGGCTCGGGCAACTGACTTGGGCGGCCAAGGCGGGCGCCGGCCCAGCCCAGCGCGTCATTGGTTGTCTCCGCTCAATCTGATATATCCGCCCCCGCCGCCGAGAATTCCGCGCGCCGCGGACCACTGCACGCGAGGCCGACGTGCCCTCAACCGTCTCCGTCATCCGCCGTCTGCAAGGACCATGACGTTGTTCGAGGGCCGCGATCTCGATTGCGTGCGTGGCGAGCGCCAGGTCTTCGCCGGTCTCAGCTTCGCCGTGCCGTCCGGCGGCGCCCTCGTCCTTCACGGCCCCAACGGCAGCGGCAAGTCGAGCCTGCTGCGCCTCATGGCCGGCCTCCTGAAGCCGTCCCGGGGTCACCTTGCCTGGGACGGCCGGGCGGTCGCGGACGACCCGGATGCGCACCGGGCCCGTCTGCAGTACCTCGGCCACCTGGATGCCGTGAAGTCGGTGCTGAGTGTCGCCGAAAACCTCGACTTCTGGGCTTCGGCCCAGGGAGACGGCGCCGCCGGCGTGGCGGCCGCGCTCGAGCGCACTGGCCTGGCGGGCCTCGCCGAGGTCCCGGCGCGGATGCTTTCGGCCGGCCAGCGGCGGCGGCTGGCGCTGGCCCGGCTATTTGTAAATCGCGCCGACCTCTGGCTCTTGGATGAGCCGACCGTGGGCCTGGACGAGGACTCGATAGGGCGGCTTCAGGCGGGCCTGGCCGACCACCGCCGCGCCGGCGGCCGAGTGGTGGTCGCCACTCACACCGCGCTCGACCTGCCCAAGGCCGAGCGCCTCGACCTGAGCGCCTATCAGCCGCCCGAGGACGCGGGGCTCGAGCCGTGGTAGGCGCCGCCCTCAGTCTGGCTGGCCGCGACCTCCGCTTGGCCCTGCGGCAGCGCTCTGACGCGGGAACCGTGGTGCTGTTCTTCGTGCTGGTCGCTTCGCTGTTCCCGCTGGCGATCGGGCCGGCGCCCAACGTTCTCTTGCGGATCGCCCCGGGGGTGATCTGGGTGACCGCCCTGCTGGCCGTTCTGCTCTCCCTGGAGCGCTTGTTCCTCGCCGACTTCGAGGACGGCAGCCTCGAGCTCCTCACCCTGGCCCCGACGCCCCTCAGCCTACTGGTGTTGGCCAAATGCCTCGCCCATTGGCTGACCACCGGCTTGCCGGTGATCCTGGCCGCACCGGTGATCGCCGTGCTCTATGGCCTGGAGGCCGATGCTTTCGCACCCCTGATCGGCGCCATGCTGCTGGGCTCGCCGAGCCTCAGCTTGATCGGCGCCATCGGCGCGGCGCTCACCCTGGGGGCGCGGCGCGGCGGCGTGCTGGTGCCGCTCCTGGTGCTGCCGCTTTACGTGCCGGTTCTGATCTTTGGCGTGCTGGCGGTCGACGCGGCCCTGGCGGGGCTGCCGGCGCGACCCCATCTTCTTCTCTTGGGAGCCCTGCTGCTTGCGGCCTTGCCGTTGGCGCCGATTGCCGCCGCCGCGGCGCTCCGCCAGGCGGTGGAATAGGCGGGGACGATTGACGGAGACAATTGACGGGGATCAATGCCGGGCCCGTGGGCCTCGTGGTGATTGATCGCACCGACTTGGCTCTCTAGGCTCGTTTCTTAGCAGATTTGTAGGGCCGGTTTGTAGGGCCGAGGATTTTTGGGGACCGGAGGACATGCCACTGCACCGTTTCGCCAACCCGGGCCGCTTTATGCGCCTCGCCGACCGGCTGTTGCCGTGGACCGGCGGGTTGGCGGTGCTGGCGATCGGGATAGGGCTCGTCCTCGGCCTCTTCGTCGCGCCGCCGGACTATCAGCAGGGCGAGAGCGTACGCATTATGTACGTTCATGTGCCGGCGGCTTGGATGGCGCTCTTCGTCTATACCTGCATCGCCGTGGCCAGCGCCGTCTCGCTGATCTGGCGCCATCCACTGGCCGACCTGGCGGCCAAGGCCTCCTCGCCGGTCGGCGCCGCCTTCACATTTCTGGCGCTGGTGACCGGCTCGCTCTGGGGCAAGCCCATGTGGGGCACCTGGTGGGTCTGGGACGCGCGCCTCACCTCGGTCCTGGTGCTGTTCTTCCTCTATCTCGGCCACATGGCCCTGATGACGGCCTTCGAGGATCCGGCGCGCGGGCGCAAGGCGGCCGCCGTGCTCGCCCTGGTGGGCTTCGTCAACGTGCCGATCATCAAGTTCTCGGTCGACTGGTGGAACACGCTTCATCAGCCGTCCAGCGTGCTGCGCTTGGACGGGCCGAGCATTCACCCGGACATGCTGTGGCCGCTCCTGGCCATGGCCGTGGGCTTCAAGCTCTACTACGTCTTGCTGCTGCTGATCCGCATCAAGAGCGAGCTTATCGAGGCGCGATTGCGGGCGCTCGGGCGTGCCGCCATGACCTCGGCGCCGGCGCCGGCGCCGGTCGCGCAGTAGGGCGGGGGACTGGGCATGTCGTCGCTTTCGAGGTTCCTGGAGATGGGCGGATACGGCGGCTTCGTGTGGCCCGCGTTCGGCCTGACGGCGGCGGTGTTGCTGGCCCTCCTGGCCGAGAGCCTGCGCCGCCTCAAGGCCGCGCAAAAGGCGCTCGCCCGCTTGGAAGCTCAATCTCCGTCGCGGCGCCAGCGCCGCACGTCGGGCGGTGCGCAGACATGATGAAGCGAAAACACCGACGCTTGGTTGCCGTCTTGGTCGGCCTGACGGCGCTGGCCGGCGCCACGGCGCTGGTGCTGACCGCCTTTCAGGACAACATCATGCTGTTCTACAGCCCCTCGGATTTAGCCGAAGGGCCGCCCCAGAACGCGCGTTCGTTCCGCCTCGGCGGGCTGGTCGAGGAGGGCTCCGTGCGCCAAATGAACGGCGGCCCGACCGTCGAGTTCCGCATCACTGACCTGGCCGAGAGCGTGCCGGTGACCTACACGGGCATCCTGCCGGACCTGTTCCGCGAGGGCCAAGGCGTGGTGGCCGAGGGGGTCTTGAACGACGCCGGCGTCTTCGAGGCTCGCGAGGTGCTGGCCAAGCACGACGAGACCTACATGCCGCCGGAGGTGGCCGAGGCTTTAAAGGCGGCCGGGCAATGGCAGGGAGATGAAGCAGAGGAGACGGCACAGTGATCCCGGAGATCGGCCATTTCGCGCTGATCCTGGCGCTTCTGGTCACCCTCGCCCAGGGCAGCCTGCCGATGCTGGGCGCGGCGCGCGGCCGGGCCGATTGGATGGCGCTGGCCGGGCCGACGGCGGTCTTGCAGCTGGCGCTCGTACTGACCGCCTTCCTGGCGCTCATGCAGGCCTATGTGGTCTCGGACTTCACGGTCCTCAACGTGGTCCAGAACTCCCATTCCGCGAAGCCGCTCATCTACAAGAT
>CALJXB010000068.1 GCA_937974415.1 uncultured Kiloniellales bacterium | reverse complement strand
GTGGCCTCCAGCGCCCTTCAGTGCATTCATTCCGCGGGGTTTCCTGCGTTACATGGGGCAGGAGGATCATCGCGTCTATAGCCAGATCTTCCGCACCGCCATGGCGGCGGGGCTGATGGAAACCTCCGCCCCCTACCTGCAAGCGGAAACGCGGTTGGCGCTTCGCAGAATGGCCATCGAGTCGGACGCTGAGCCGTCAATCGGTCTCCGGCCTATCCCCTATTTGGACCGGATGCTGTTCGCTATCCTGGCTCGCTTTTTCCTTGGGGTTTCACCCGAAACCGAGACCTTCAAGCGCTTGCGGTCCCTGCACGGCGCCATCGGCATCCCGCGGCTGACACTGCGCTCGCGGCACAAGCGAGTTCAAGATGCCGTCGAAAAGTTGACCGCGTTTCTCGTCGACCATGGCCGGCAAATCACAAAACAGACCACGCCGGTCTCGGACCGTCCCTCTTGTCTGCTATCCGAGATAATCCGCCTTGAGCCGCACCGTGTCGACGACCCGACAATGTTGGGGAATATTATTTATATGCTGGAAGCCGGGCGCACCGACGTGGGCGGGCTGTTGATGTGGGTTCTGAAACACTTGAGCGACCATCCCCAATGGTTGAAGGCGGTACGGATGCAATCCTCATCACCGCCGGACGCCAATGATCTGGCGGCTCGCGTGGTCAAGGAGACTCTGCGGCTCGAGCAGAGCGAGTACCTCTATCGCCGGGCGTCGGATGATATCGACGTGGGGCATTTTGTGGTTCCGAAGGGCTGGCTGATTCGCGTTTGCATCCGCGATGGGCATCAGGACCCGGCTGTATTCGATCGCCCTGAGTCCTTCAACCCAGACCGCTTCCGCGACCGCAATTACGCCCATGGGGACTATGCACCCTTCGGGCTGTTCAGACACATGTGCATCGGCGCCCAGCTGACGCAGGAGATTGGGCGCTGCTTCGTCAGCGAGTTGGCGCGGGAATTCGCGCTCGAGGCAGTCGAGGACGGGCCCCCTGAGCATCCACGCTTTCATTGGGAGCCCAACGCGCGATTCCGCATTCGAGTGACTCGGAACGCCTGATGCGCGACCCCGAGAACCATGATCTCAGGGGGCCGGAACCGCAGCGGGACCCAAGCCACATACCGTTGGCCAAACGGACACAATCAGCTCGGACGCGGACGTTCAGGGCGTCGGTTCGGCAGGACTTCCGAACTGAAACACGGCCGGGAATGACCGGCAGCCCCCGCTGGGCCGGCTCAGCCGCCGCCGCGTTGAAAAGCGCGGTCGAACTGGCTGAGAAACGCCTCTCGCTCGCCTGCATTCAAGCCGCGGAACGCGAGCGCGACCCGCGAACGCGGGATCTCCACCGGCCCGAACCCACGCGGCGGCAAGGGTTCGACCGCAATGGTCGCCCCGCGGTCGGCCGAACCCACCTCCACCGTCGTGCCATCGACCTCGTAGGCCCAGCCGCGCAGGGCAATCGGCAGGAGGCGGAGGATATCCGGCCAGGTGGCGGCCATATCCTTGACATGAGGTTCGGCGGGCTCGGCGCGGCCTCCCGGGGTCGTCATCCGGAAATCACCCAGCGGTCATCCGCCGGCCACCGGCGGCCAAACACTGACCACGTCGCCTTCGCCGATCTGCGTCGTCGGGCGCTGACCGGGCGGCACGAAAATTCCGTTCAGCAGCACCAGATGACAGAGCCCTTCCGGAACATTCATGGCCGCCAGGGCGGCGCCGATGGTGGTGCCGTTTTCCAGCTTGACCTCGACGGCATTGTATTTGGCGCCGGGCGGCAGGTACTCGGACAGGGACGCGAAAAGCTTGATCGTCGCCTTGGTCATCGCAATGTTACTCGGCGTCTCGGGCCCGGTCGCCTCCTGCGGCCTCATTGAGTGCGGGCGACGTAGGCCTCGACGATGCGGTTCGGGTCCTGCAACAGCTTTTCCTTCCAGGGCCCGAGGCTGATGCGGGTCTGGATCAACCCGCGCAGCACGCCGATCTGGTCGGTCCGCCCGAGGCTGAGCGCCCCCACCAGGCGGTCCCCGCCGTCGAACTCCAGGCGCATGTAGCGGTACTGCTCGGCGTCGAGGGCCTCGGCGCTGGAACCACCGTCGACCCCGTCCCAGCTGCCGAAGGAGGCGGAGATCAGGCCGGCCGTATCCAGCACGTTCATGTTGAGGCTGCCTTTATAGTGGGCGTCGCGGCCGGCCATGTTGAGGGCCGCGATGCGGCCGTGCTCCGCCGCTGTCGGCTGGATGGCGTGAACCGACCAGCCGCCGGTCGAGAAATCGGGCCCTTGGGCACAGTCGCCGGCGGCGTAGATGTCGGCCACGCTCGATTGCAGGTGATTGTCGACCTTGATGCCGTCCTCGATCTCGACGCCGGAGCCTTCGAGAAACTTGGTGTTCGAGGCGACGCCGGTCGCCACCACCACCAGGTCCGCGTCGACGGCCTCGCCGCTGTCCAGCTCCACCTTGATCCGGCCGCCGCTGTCCGATAGCCGCGACACCCTGGTCGACGTATGGACCGCGATGCCCTTGGCCTCGCACCACTGCTTGATCAGGTTGCCGCCGGTCTCGTTCATCATGCGCGGCACCATGCGGTCGAGCGCCTCGACCACGGTCAGCTTTGTCTTCCGCTCGGCGAGGGACTGCAGGATGATGCACCCGATGAAGCCGGCCCCCATGAGCACGACGCTGGCGCCCTCGCCAGCCCGCTCGGCGATGCCGCGGGCGTCCTCCAGGGTCCAGCAGTGGTGCACGCCCGGCAGGTCGAGGCCCTCGATCGGCGGCCTGACCGGCGACGCGCCGGTCGCGATCAACAGCTTGTCGTAGCCGTGCGACTCGCCGCCCGAGAGAGTGACGGTTTTGGCTGCCGGGTCGACGGACTCGACCGTGGCGCGCTGGACGGTGACCCCCGTCTTGTCGTAGTAGCCTTCGGTCTTGCGCAGGTAAGTGCCCTCCTCGCCGATCAAGCCGGTCAGCACGTAGGGGATCGCCATGCGCGAA
>CALJXB010000067.1 GCA_937974415.1 uncultured Kiloniellales bacterium | reverse complement strand
CCCGCGCGCACGCGACGTGCTCGGCCAGGTCGCCGACGCCGATCTCGGCAACAACGCCTTCCCCTGGCTCACCGCCCAGGAGATCGAGGTCGCCGGCGTGCCGCTGCGCGCGCTCAGGGTCTCCTATGCCGGCGAGCTCGGCTGGGAGCTGCACACCCCCATGGCCGAGATGGCGCGGGTCTACGATGCACTCATGGCGGCGGGCGAGGCCCACGGCATCGCCAACTTCGGAGCCTACGCCCTCAACTCCTTGCGTATCGAGAAGGCCTACAAGGGCTGGGGTGCCGAGCTGACCAACGAGATCACCATGATCGAAGCCGACATGGAGCGCTTCGTGCGCATGGACAAGGGTGACTTCGTCGGCCGCGAGGCGCTCGCCCGGCGCAAGGAGGAGGGCGTCGCGCTCGCTTGTGTCTACCTGGAGGTCGCGGCCGGCGATTCCGATCCGCGCGGCAACGAGCCGATCTATGACGGCGAGCGCATCGTCGGGGTCTCGACCTCCGGCGGCTACGGCTACGCGGTCGGCAAGACCCTCGCCTTCGCCTATGTGGAGCCGCAGCTGGCGGAACCGGGCTCCCAGGTCGAGGTCGAGATCCTCGGAGAACGCCGCAAGGCCGAGGTGCTGGCTGCGCCCGTTTACGACCCCAGGAACGAGCGCCTCAAGGCCTGAGCGCCGGCTTGTCGAAGGGGACCTGCCGCCCCCCCCCGATTTTCCGGATTTGCAAGGCTGCCATGCCGATTTGGCAGGCCTCTTCGCGTCGCGTCCGGATAAGGTCGCGGGAGATACCGTCGGGGTCGAAGCCGCGGTTGGGATGGGCTTCAGGGGTGGCGTCATGTCGCAACAGGTGCTCTCGGTCCCGTCCGAGGATTCCCCCCTTCAGGGTATCCTTCTTCTCGTCACCGGCATCGCGGTCTTTTCGGTCCAGGACGTCATCATTCGGAGCCTGAGCGGCGGCTATCCGGTGCACGAGATCGTCTTCGTGCGCTGCCTCGTCGGGCTGCTGCCCTTGCTCGTCTTTATTCGATTGGACGGCGGCTGGCGGGCCATGCGGATTCGCCGTCCCGTGCTGGTCGTGCTGCGCGGCGTGGCCGGCTTCACCTCCTACACGGCCTATTACATGGCCATCGCCTCGCTGCCCCTGGCGAAGGTGGTGACGCTCAACTACACCAGCCCGCTGTTCGTCACCGCGCTGTCCGTCCCGATCCTGGGCGAGGTGGTGGGCGCGCGGCGCTGGGCTGCGGTGCTCGCCGGTTTCCTCGGCGTCGTGGTCATCATGCGGCCGGACGCCGAGGAGATCGATCCGGCGGTTCTCCTGGCGCTGCTCTCGGCCCTGTCCTACGCGTTGATGGTTCTGATCACCCGCATCGTCGGCCGCTCCAACTCGGGCTCGGGCCTGTCGGTCTATTCGATGATCGTGTTCATCGCCTTGAGCGGGGTCATCGGCCTCGTCATCGGCGACGGCAGATACGATAGCGAGAGTCACGCCAGCGCCCAATTCCTGCTACGGGCCTGGGTCGTACCAGGCGCGCGCGACTTCGCCTTGATGGTAGTCTGCGGCGTGATCGCCGGCATCGGCTTCTTTTGCCTGACCCAGGCCTACCGAGTGGCGCCGCCCAGCGCGATTGCCCCCTTCGAGTACAGCGCTCTGCCGTGGGCCGTGCTCTGGGGTTACCTGTTCTGGGCCGAGCTGCCCTCCGGGGCGACCTGGGCCGGCTTGGCGCTGATCGTCGCCAGCGGCCTCTATATCGTCCACCGCGAGGCCGTACGCGGCCGCAGGACGGTCTCGAGCCGGCCCCTGCGACCCCGCATTTGAGCCGGATAAGCCGTTCGATTTCAACGAGTTACGGCCCACCACGCGAATCTTCACAATTTGGGCAATTTTGTGGCAAGCCTTGCACCGGCGCCGGTCGGGCCAAAATGGAATCTCGGGGTGTTGCGTTTGTCGCGGTCCCCCAACGACTTAGCGACCGTGTCGGCCGGGGAGGGCTCGCGATGGAAACCGTTCAACTGATAGCGCTCAGCATGGGCGTGGCCTGGGCCAGCGGCATCAACCTCTATGCCGCCATCGCCGTGCTCGGCATCCTGGGTGGCACCGGCAACCTGGACCTGCCCCCGGGCCTCGAGGTGCTTCAGCACCCGGGCGTGATCGTCGCGGCCGGCTTCATGTATTGCGTGGAGTTCTTCGCCGACAAGGTGCCGGGCGTGGATACCGGCTGGGACACCCTGCACACCTTCATCCGCATTCCCGCGGCGGCGGTCCTGGCGGCCGGCGCGGTCGGCCAGGTCGACCCGGCGGTCACACTCATGGCCGGGATCCTGGGCGGCGCCCTGGCGGCCACCAGCCATACCCTCAAAGCCGGTACCCGGGTGCTGATCAACGCCTCGCCGGAGCCCTTCAGCAACATCGGCGTCTCGCTCGCCGAGGATACCCTGGTGTTGGCGGGCCTTGCGGGTGCGATCTTCTATCCCGTCGAATTCCTGGTCTTCCTGGCGCTCTTCATGGCCGTGGCGCTCTGGCTATTGCCGAAGATCTGGCGCGGCGTGATGTTCCTTTTCGCACGCATCCGGCGGGCTTTCGGGGCCGGCCCCCAGCCGCAACCGCCCAGCGGGATCGCTCTAAAGCGAATCCCCGCCCACAGCGGCGCGCAGATGCAAGGCGACGCCTAGCAAAGACACGCCGCTTTGCCGCGTTGCGATTTGAAGTATTGACACGAATCGAGTTGGCCCCTTACGAGCCTTGACCGTGCTGGACGCGAAGAATCCATCCTGGCGTATTGGCCCGGCGGAGACGAGTGAGCTCGAACCTCCTGCCGGGCCAAATCCATTCCGGGCCTGGGCCTAGCGAATGGGCGGCGCCATGCGAGGGCCGTCCGCGATAATCGCCGAGTCTTGGAATGGAAGAGGGCCGTTGCCTTCAGCAGCGCGGAACGCGTGCAGGCTATCCTGAGGGGCTGAGCGCGCACAAAAAGAGAGACGCCAAGTGCTTGGACGCGAATCCGTGCTCCTGGCGTCTCCCGGATCGCTCGACCCGAAAGCCGCTCGATCCATGGATATCCTAGCGGCCCGTCACTGAGAGGCGCAAGCTGGGAGGATCACGGATTCGTCATTTTTCTGTGGATAAATCCCTAATCTATCCACAGGAAATACAAGATTCCCCCCCAATGGCTAGTGGTGCAATACAACCGGTCCTAGTAACCTGGAACGGCACGCGAAGTTAAGTGCCTGGGTGGGCGCTGGCTTCCAGGATGGGCGGATCCGCCATCTTGGCCGCGAGGCAAATTCGTATGCCATACAACTGTTACCGCGCTGCCGTCGGGCTGTCACCCGTGGGCGCTAGCCTAGCGGCTGTGCGGGCAATGAGAAGGTTCGCACGAACCCAAGCAACGGGAGGAGCCAGATGAACGACCCAGCACGTAAACGGGCCTGGAAACGGGCGAGGGCGGCGGTCCGCGCCTATTCCCGGGATCCTTCGGAGATCAACGCGGCGACCGTCGAAGTGGCCTGGCGGGAGATCCGCCATATGGACGGCGTCTCCTTCTGGAGAGAATGGCAAGCGGCCAGGCTGACCGTCTCTGAAGACCATCGGCAGGACTCAAGGACGGCAACCAACCGGCCGTAATCGCCGCCGACGCGGAGCGTCCACGGCTCTGCAGTTCGAATTAGCCCCGTCAATTTCGGCGGGGCTTTGTTTTTGACATATGCCCTTGGCCAAGTTCGCCCGTGCGCCCCATAATCCGCTCCAGTATCGCCGGTCCAGCCGCAGCGGCGGCCCGCAAGAGCGAGAGGCGAGGCTGATGGAGATCCGCCGGTTCAAGCCCGAGGACGCGGCCGGGGTCACCCGCTGCATCGCCGAGCTGCAGGACTACGAGCGCGGTATCGACGACCGCGTGCTGCCGGGCGAAGCCGTCGAGGGCTGGTACCTCGATCATCTCTTGAAGACCTGCGGCGAGCAGGACGGCGCCATCTTCGTTGCCGAGGACGGTGGCCAAGTGGTGGGCTTCGCCGCCGTCCAGAGCCGCGTGCCCAACGAGGATAGCGACGAGCGTGACTACAACTTCGCCTTGATCTCCGACCTCGGCGTCAACGAGTCACACCGAGGTGCGGGCATCGGCCGGGCGCTGATCGCGGCCTGCGAAGCCTTCGCGCGGAACCGGCGCGCGCGCTGGCTCAGGATCGCCGTGCTGGGACGAAACACGGTGGCGCGCGGCCTCTACGAGCGCTGCGGCTTCGAAGACCGCCAGGTTCTGCTGGAAAAGCCCCTGGCCGAGAGCTGATCCGGGCTCGGCGATTGCGGCGACCGCGAGGCAATTGCTCCGCCGGGCTGCACCACGCCACAGCGGCGCACAACGCGCATGGCGCAACGGGGATCAAGTCGGCCGCTGAGGCCGCATGTCGTTCGGGTCGATGCCGGCAACGGCAACCGGGGCCTTCATGGCGTCGCGGCGGAACGGCTCGCCCAGCTCCTGATTGAGCACGACCTCGATGAAGGTGGTGACCTTGTCCTCCAACTGCTCCTTGATGGCCGTTTTCAGCGCCTCGGTGAGCGCCTCCATCGATTCGGCTTTTACGCCCTTCACGCCGCAAGCCTCGGCAACCTTGGCGTATTCGACGCCGACGTTCAGCTCGGTGCCAACGAAGTTGTCGTCGTACCAGAGCGTGGTGTTGCGCTTTTCGGCGCCCCACTGGTAGTTGCGGAAGATCACCATGGTAATCGGCGGCCAGTCGTTGCGCCCGCAGGCGGTCATCTCGTTCATGGAGATGCCGAAGGCGCCGTCGCCCGCGAAACCGACGCAGGGCGTGTCCGGGCAACCGATTTTCGCGCCGAGGATCGACGGGAAGCCATATCCGCAAGGACCGAAGAGCCCCGGCGCCAGGTATTTCCGGCCCGCCTCGAAGGTCGGATAGGCGTTGCCGATGGCGCAGTTGTTGCCGATGTCGGTAGAGATGATTGCCTCCGTCGGCAGGGCGGCCTGAATCGCCCGCCAGGCTTGGCGCGGGCTCATGCGATCGGGTTCGCGCTCGCGGGAGCGCTGGTTCCACGTGATCCCAGGATCGTCGTCTTCATGGTCCATCGACGAGAGCTGCTGGGCCCAGGCCGACTTGGCGTGGGCGACCATGCCCTCGCGCTCGGCGCGGCCGGCGTCGCCGGCCTTGTCGGAAAGCTGCGCCAGGATTTGCTCGGCCACCAGGCGGGCGTCGCCCTGAATGCCGACGGCGACCTTCTTCGTCAAACCGATCCGATCGGCGTTGATGTCGACCTGGATCAGTTTGGCCTCGCTCGGCCAGTAGTCGGTCTGATAGGCCGGCAGCGAGGAAAACGGGTTCAGGCGGGTGCCCAGCGCGAGCACCACGTCGGCCTTGGAGATCATCTCCATGGCGGCCTTGGAGCCGTTATAGCCGAGCGGTCCGCAAGCCAGCGGGTGCGAGCCCGGGAAGGCGTCGTTGTGCTGGTAGTTGCAGCAGACCGGCGCCGACAGCCGCTCGGCCAGCGCGGCGGCGGCCGGTATCGCGCCGGACAGCACGACGCCGGCACCGTTCAGGATCACGGGGAAACTGGCTTCCGAGAGCAGGTTGGCGGCCTCGGCGATCGCCGCCGCGCCGCCGCGCGGATGCTCGATCCTGACGATCTGCGGCAGCTCGACATCGATCACCTGGGTCCAGTAGTCGCGGGGCACATTGATCTGCGCCGGCGCCGAGCCGCGCAAGGCCTTGAGGATCACCCGGTTCAGGACTTCGGCCATGCGCGCGGGATCGCGCACCTCCTCCTGATAGCACACCATGTCCTCGAAGAGGGCCATCTGCTTGACCTCCTGAAAGCCGCCCTGGCCGATGGTCTTGTTGGCGGCTTGCGGTGTCACCAGGAGCAGCGGCGAGTGGTTCCAGTAGGCGGTGATGATCGGCGTCACCATGTTGGTAATGCCGGGGCCGTTCTGGGCGATCGCCATGGACATCTTGCCCGTGGCCCGCGTGTAGCCGTCGGCGCTCATCCCGGCGTTCACCTCATGGGCGCAATCCCAGAACCTGATGCCGGCGGCCGGGAACAGGTCTGAAATCGGCATCATGGCCGAGCCGATGATCCCGAAGGCATGCTCGATCCCGTGCCTCTGCAGAACTTTGACGAAGGCTTCCTCAGTGGTCATCTTCATGTGTTTTTCTCCTGTCCCAGAGCAGAGTCCGATTTCAGATCCTCTCGACCGAGAGATAGTACCAGGCAAAGGGCCTTCGTTGTCATAGACA
>CALJXB010000066.1 GCA_937974415.1 uncultured Kiloniellales bacterium | reverse complement strand
CTACGGCAAGGGCTTCCTCATGGTCTCGGCCTCGCCGCTCACCCGCTCGTCCTATCACGCCGCCGAGGACTTCCAGCGCCTGCGCCAGGCGCGCGAGGCCAAGCTGGCGGCGGCCGGCTAGGGTCCGCCGCCCAGCGGTGCCGATTCACACCGAACAGCGTGTCATCGCCTATACGCCGGGGCAGGTTTACGAGCTGGTGGCGGACGTGGAGCGCTATCCGGAGTTCCTGCCCTGGTGCCTGGCGGCGCGCATTCGCAAGCGCGACGAGACCTGGCTGATTGCCGACCTGGTGATCGGCTTCCGCATGATCCGCGAGCGCTTCACCAGCCACGTGGCGCTCGACGAGGACCAACGCAAAATCGACGTGGTCTACGCCGAGGGACCCTTCAAGCACCTGGAGAACCACTGGCGCTTCGAGGCGCACGAGGAGGGCTGCCTGATCGATTTTTACGTCGACTTCGAGTTCCGCTCCAAGCTGTTGCAGACCTTGATCGAGGGCCTGTTCCACGAAGCGGTGAAACGCATGGTCGGCGCCTTCGAGGCCCGCGCCAAGGATCTCTACGGCGAGCCGTGAACGCACTTCACGCGGGGAGTTCGAACTCCATCGCCAGGCTCAGGAAAACGAGCAGGGTGGTGAAGCTGTTGAACAGGCCGTGGGTGATGACCGCGCTCCAGATGGAGCCGCTGCGTTCGTAGATCAGCGCCAACATGATGCCGAGCAGAGCGAGGGCGGGGATCAGCCACCAGATGCCGTGCAGGGCCCCGAAGCCGAGCCCGCTCAGGATGGCCGCGGGCCAGACCGGCATGCGAGCGCGCAGCCAGCCGTAGACCAGGCCGCGGAAGAACAGCTCCTCGGCGAACGGGACGATGGCGCCGACGAACGCGAGAGTGATCAAAAGGCCGCTCCAGGAGAAGCCGTCGGGTGCGATGATGTCGAGCTGCGGGTTGCGCAGCGGCTCCTCCAGGAGCGACTGGACTCCCGTGGTGATCAGAAATGCGAGCGCGAAGGCGACCACGGCGAATCCGGCAGAACGCACGAGCCAGCCTTTGGTGATCCGCCGCAGACCGATTTCGGACCAGGCAAGTTTGCGGCGCCAAACTGCGAAGAGATAGATCGCGCCAATCAGCCCGACGGTTTGCAGGATCAGGACCGCCGCGATCAGGGTCTGCATGTCGGGCGCCTTGCCGGGATCGATGAAGCCAAACCCGGCCAACAAGGCGATGGCGAGGACGCTGGCCAAGCGGGTGATGCCGAGCCCGACGAAAAGCGCAAGTAGGAAGTCGACCAGGGTGACGTCGGAGAGGCTGGCGCGCGCCGGGGCCTGGCCGCTGTCGAGGGGATCCGGGGCCATGGCTTATCCGTCCGCCGATCCGTCGGACGCCTCGTCGATGACCGCGAGCGCCAAGCCCAGCGCCTCCTCAAGGGCGGCCCGGCGCACTGCGGTGCGGTCGCCCGGAAAGACCCGGCGCAGGTGGCGCGGGTCTTCGCCGCGCCGGCAGGCGCCCAGATAGACCAGGCCGACCGGCTTTGCCGCCGTGCCGCCGCCGGGGCCGGCGACGCCGGTCACCGAGACGGCGGCATCGGCCAGGGAGCGGTCGAGCGCGCCGCGGGCCATGGCTTCGGCCACCTCGGCGCTGACCGCGCCCTTATCGGCGATCAAGGTCGCCGGCACGCCGAGCAGCTCGTTCTTGGCCTCGTTGGAATAAGTGACGAAGCCCCGCTCGACCACGTCGGAGGAGCCGGCGATCTCGGTCAGCGCGGCGGCGATCAGGCCGCCGGTGCAGCTTTCGGCCGTCGCCAGCCTCAGCCCTTCAGCCCGGTAGCGCTCCAGCACGGCGACCGCCTGTTTCCTGATCGCGTCGTCGAACATGGGCCGGCCTATCCCAGCCAGAACCAGAGGGCGGCGGCCAGCGCGCCGGCCGCGAGTCCGGCCGCCAGGTCGTCGGCCATGATGCCGAGGCCGCCATGCACATTCCGGTCGAGCCAGCCGATCGGCCAGGGCTTGGCGATGTCGAACAGGCGGAACAGGGTGAAGGCGGCGGCGTACCACCAGAGATCGAGCGGCAGCGGCAGGAGCGCCAGCCATTGCCCGGCCACCTCGTCGATCACCACCGCGCCCGGATCGCCGCTTCCCAGGGCGGCGGCGTAGCGGGCGCTCGCCCAGATGCCGGCCAGGGCCACGAGGCCGGTCGCCCCGGCCAGCAGCCAGGGCCCGCCCAGGAGATGGAGGCCGGCGGCGCAGGGCAGCGCCGCCAGCGAGCCCCAGGTGCCGGGCGCGCCGCGGATCAGCCCGGCGCCGAACCAGGTCGCGATCAGGGTGACGGGGTGAAAGAAGGGCAGGGCCGGCCGCTCAAGCATCGGCGGCCGGCTCGGAACTACGGGGCAGGGCAATGGTCGCACTGGCCTGGGCCGCGATGCCTTCGCCGCGGCCGGTGAAGCCGAGGCGCTCGGTGGTGGTCGCCTTCACGCTGACCCGCTCCGCGTCGATGCCGAGCAGCTCGGCCAGCCGCGCGGCCATGGCCTGGCGATGGGGGCCGATCTTCGGGCTTTCGCAGATGATGGTGACGTCGACATTGACGATGCGCCCGCCGCGCGCGGCCACCAGATCGCGGGCATGGGCGGCGAAGAGGGCGGAGTCCGCGCCGCGCCACTGGGGGTCGGAGGGCGGGAAGTGGCTGCCGATGTCGCCGGCGGCGAGCGCCCCCAGGATCGCGTCGACCAGGGCGTGGAGGCCCACGTCGGCGTCCGAATGGCCGGCCAGGGCGCGGTCGTGGGGCACGTCGACGCCGCACAGGCGAACCCGGTCGCCGGGCTCGAAGCGGTGCACGTCGAAGCCCATGCCGGTGCGGATTTCTTCGCCGCCGCCAGCAAGCCAGCGGGCGGCCCGCTCCAGGGCCGCCGGGGTGGTGACCTGGAGGTTGGCCGCATCGCCTTCCACCAGGCGCACCGCCAGGCCGGCGCGTTCGGCCACAGCTGCGTCGTCGGTGAGGTCCGTTGCATCGGCGGCGGCCCGATGGGCGGCGAGGATGTCGGCGTAGCTGAAGCCCTGGGGCGTCTGGGCCCGCCACAGCCCGTCCCGCTCCACCGTGCCGGCGATAGCACCATCTCTTTCCCGCTTCACCGTGTCGGTCAGGGGCAGGGCGGCGATGGCGCCGGGCGCGTCGCCGAGGGCGGCGAGGATGCGGTCGATCAGGTCCGGCGCCACGAAGGGCCGCGCGCCGTCGTGGATCAACACCTGGTCCGGCTGCATCTCCGCGAGGCTTTCCAGGCCGAGGCGCACCGAGTCCTGTCGGCTTGCGCCGCCGGAAACGGGGGGCAGCAGATCGAGCCCGGCGGCTGCGGCGTCATAGTGCGCCCGGTCGTCCGGGTCGATGACCGCGCGGACCCCGTCGACGGCCGGATGACCGGTCAGGGCCGCCAGGCTGTGGCGCAGCAGGGGTTGGCCGGCGAGGTTCAAATACTGCTTGGGCGTGGTGCCGCCGAAGCGCGCGCCCCGGCCGGCGGCGACCACCAGGGCCACGGTTCCGCCCCTCACGCTTTGGCCCGCACTCTCGGCAGTGGTCGGTTCGATGGCCTCATCGGTGCTGGGGGCGTCCATGGCC
>CALJXB010000065.1 GCA_937974415.1 uncultured Kiloniellales bacterium | reverse complement strand
ACCCCTAGCTTACGATGTCGTGGGCGCGCGAAGCGCGAGAGTGCGAAGCGTTCGGGCTCGTCCCGCGCACCGGGTGGGGAGGCGGGCCCGTCCACAAAAGGGCCGCCGGCCCTATCAGCCGAAGCGCGCCAGCGAGAAGGGGGCGAGCAAGTCCGAACGCTCGCCCAAGGCCCACTTGGCCAGGCTTTCGCCGACCGCCGGCCCGAGCTTGAATCCGTGCCCGCTGGAGCCCGCCGCAAAGAACAGCCCCTCCGCGCCCGGGACTTGGTCGATGACCGGCAAGTCGTCGGGGCTCATGTCGTACATGCAGGCATAGCCTGGGCGGATGCCCAAGCCAGCCAGGTCCGGGCAACGCGGGGTCATGTGCTCGATGGTCCAGACCGCCTCCTCGGTCGATGTCGTCGCGTCAAACTCGCCCGCGACCTCGACCCGATGGGTGTGGACGGCGTGATCCTCGGTGCTCTCCTCGCTGCGGATGCCGGTACCGCCGCCGGACCAGGTGCCGATCAGGATGGTGTTCTCGCCCTCGGGCCGGGCGTAGTGGCTCCGCGTGTCGTCGACCCAGCAGAAGGGCAGGATGTCCTCCGCCCTGCCCGGCGCGTCCAGCACCGCCATGAAATGCCGTTCTATATGCAGCGGCAGCGCGACGCCGAGCGGCGCGGCGAGGGCTTTAGTCCACGGCCCCGTGGCCATGACCACCCGCCCGGTCGAGATCTTGGTGCCGTCGCTGAGCTCCACGCCCGCGATCTTGCCGCCCTCGACGTTCAGCGTCTTGGCCGTTCGATTTCCCAGATAACGAACGCCCTTGTCGCGGGCGCCCCGCACCAGCTCGTTAGCCGCATCGTAGGGATCGACGTAGCCGTAGCGCTCCTCCCAGACGCCCATGACGATCCCGTCGAGCCGGAAGTTCGGCGCCAGCTTGGCCACCTCCTCGGGTGTCAGGGAATCGAGGCCGCCGCCCTCGACGTCGCGGATGCGAACGACGGTCCGTTTCCATTCCTCGACGTTGTTCGCGCCGACCACCCAGAGGACGCCGGTCTCGTGGAAGACGCGCGGCGCGCCGATAAGGTCCGGGAGGTCCTTGAGAATCTGGCAGCCGCGCCGGGCAAGTTGCGACAGCTCCGGCTCGAGATACCAGAGATGGCAGATGGCCGACGACGCGCCCGTCGGCCCGGACGCCGGATGGTCGCGTTCCACCAGAATCGCGTCCACGCCCTGGGAGCCCAGATAGAATGCTGCTCCCGCTCCGGCGATCCCGGCACCGAGAACCAGGACGTCACAGGAAAGGTTGTCGGACATTGCGTTCCTCCTTGGCCTCCACGGATTTTCCGTCCGCGGTTTCTCCCGCGCCTAGTCGTAACCGAAGTAGGCCCGCTCGACGGCTTTTTCGTCGAGCTCGCCGCTCGGCCCCTCGAGCTCGATGCGGCCTTGGCGCAGCACGTAGACCCGGTCGGCGTTCTCCAGCGCCCGGTGAGTGCTCTGCTCGACGATCAGCAGGGTGATGGCCCGCTCCTCGCGCAGCCGGCGCAGCACCTCATACACCGTCTCGACGACGATCGGCGCTAAGCCCAATGCGGGCTCGTCGAGCAAGATGAAGCGGGCCCCGGTCATCAGCGCCCGGGCAATGGCAAGCTGCTGCTGCTCGCCGCCGGAGAGCTTGCCGCCCGGGTTCGAGAGGCGCTCGGCCAGAATGGGAAAGACGGCAAGCATCTCCGCGTAGTCCTGCTCGACCCGGTCCTTGTCCCGGCGCATCTGGGTGCCGAGCCGCAGGTTCTCCTCGACCGTGAGCTGGGTGAAGATGTTGCGGCCCTCGGGCACTAGGGAGATGCCGAGACGTGCCACGGCCTCGGTCGGCCGGCCCAGGATACTTTGTTCCTTGAGGCGGATCTCGCCGTCGCTGGGCGCGAGCGCGCCGGCGATCGCCAACAGGAGTGTCGATTTTCCGGCGCCGTTCGGCCCGACCACGCTGACCATCTCGCCCTCGGCGACCGTCAGACTCACGCCGCGCAATGCCCGGACCGGCCCGTAGGAGACCTCGAGGCCGTCAACCGCGAGCATTGCCGCTCTCCGACTTGGTACCCAGATAAGCGCGTACCACCTCCGGGTGCGCCTGGATTTCCACCGGCGTCCCTTCGGCAATGGTGCGGCCGCTGTCGATCACGTGGATCTGGGCGCAGGCGTTCATGATCACCCGCATGTTGTGCTCGATCAGCAGCACGCCGCAGCCGTAGTGCTCCGGCACCCGCCCGATGAGGCCGACGAGATCGTCGCATTCGGCGTCCGACATGCCGGCGGCCGGCTCGTCGAGCAGCACGAAGCGGGGCTTGAGCGCCAGCGCCCGGCCGATGGCGACCCGGCGCTGGTCGCCGTAGGGCAAGGCACCGGCGAGTTGACCGGCCCGGTCGGCCAGGCCCATCCACTCGAGGATTTCTTGCGCCTCGGCCTCGGCGGCGCGGCGGGTATGGCCGGTTCCGACGGCAGCAGCCGCAAGGTTTTCGATCACCGTCAGGCCGCGAAA
>CALJXB010000064.1 GCA_937974415.1 uncultured Kiloniellales bacterium | reverse complement strand
CCAAGCCTGCTCGCGCTCGCGAAGGCTGGCGTCTTCCGCCAGGGTGACGGAGCGCTCCGCTTCGGCCTTGACGATCGACCGGGTGAAGCCGTCGTCCTCGACCAGCTCCACCTCGACCGCCAAACGGGCGTTGTAGCGCTCCGACTGGGACACGGTGAACATTTCCTGGAGACCGGATTCGCTCTCGATTGCAGTCTCGACCACCGAGGCGTCGACGACTCTGAACACCAGCCTGTCCACCTGACCCTGCGGCACCAGGCGGTCCTGGGCCCAGCGGATGGCCAGGACCACCGGCGGGTTCGGCATCAGATGGTCGACATTGGGCTTGTCGAACGGCGGCGTATAGTCCCGTTCTACAACGACTTCCTTCACAGCGAAGTGTATGGCCGGGCGGTGCTTGTAAGTGATCTCGGGGAATTCGGTCTGGGGCGGCGGCGTGTTGCAGGCCGACGCCGCAATCGCCAGAGCCAGGCCAAGCCCCAGCGCCATCGATCGCGAAACGGAAAACCCGGAAAAGGTCACGGCAGAACGGAAATCCTGTCTTCGACTCGCCAAGAGCCCGATACCTGCCCGCAAAAAACGGCGAAATCAAGACGCATAGATGTCGTCCAGGGCGGCATCGTCGAAGCGGAAATCGACGTTGCAGAATTGGCAGGTCATGACCACGTCGCCGTCCACCGTCATTTCGCGCACTTCCGCGGGTGGCAAGGAGCGCAAGACCGTCTCCAGGCGTGCCCGCGAGCAGCGACAGCCCAGGCTGAGCGGCCGCATGCGGTAGACCCGCACCCGCTCCTCATGGAACAGGCGGTAGAGCAGGTCGTCGGCACTCAGGGTTTCGCTCAACAGCTCGTCGTCGCGGCAGCTTGCCATGAAGGCGAGCGCCCGGCGCCAATCGTCCTCCTCGCCACTGCCGAGCACGATCTCCTCGGGTTCGTCCGGCAGGCCGGGCGTCCAAGTGCCGCCGGACTCCGGCATTTGCTGAAGGAACAACGCGCCGGCCCGCCACCCGCCGGCGCCGGGGCCCGCGGTCAGCTTGAAGGCGGTCTTCAGCTGCTCGGACTGGCGGAAGTAGTGGTTGACGCAGTCGGCCAGGCTGTCGCCGGTCAGCTCCACGATGCCCTGGTAGCGTTCGCCGTCCGGCGCCAGGTCGACGGTGAAGGCCATGTAGCCCTTGCCCAGCCAGCGCGCGACGGCGGGCGACTCCGCGCCGTCTTCGGCGGCCAAGGCCGCCTCGAGCCCAGCCGGGTCGACTTCTGCATAGCCCCGAAGTTCGCCGTCGGAGGTGACGTCGGCCACCATCAGGCGGACCGGCCCGTCGCCCTTGGTTTGCAGGGTGAAGGTGCCGTCGTATTTCAACAGGCTCGAGAGCGTGCCCGCCAGCGCCAGGAACTCGCCAAGCAGTCGCGCCACCGGCTCCGGGTAGTCGTGGCGCGTCAACACCGTATCGACCACCGACCCGAGCCTCACCAGGCGACCCAGCAGGCCGGGTATCTCGAGCAGGAACGGCCGCACGAAATCGCCGGCGGCAGGCGCCTCCTCGCGGGGATCCGATGCTGTGCTGGATGAGCTCACGTCATGCACCAGAGAAGGATGCCCTTCTGCGCGTGCAGCCGGTTCTCCGCCTCGTCCCAGACCACCGACTGGGGACCGTCGATCACCGAGGCCGCCACCTCCTCGCCGCGGTGGGCCGGCAGGCAATGCATGAATATCGCCTCCGGCTTGGCCAGCGCCATGGCCGAGTCGTCGATCTGGTAGGATCGCAGCAAGTTGTGGCGATGTTCGGGCTGCTTGTCGTCGTCCTGCATGGAGACCCAGACGTCGGTGACCACGCAGTCCGCGTCGCTCAGGGCTTCGGCCATGTCGGAGGTAACCATGATCCGCCCCCCCTCGCGAGCGGCCCAATCGAGCACGTCTTGGGGCGGCGAAAGCGGCTCGGGGCAGGCCAGGCGCAGCTCGAAGCCGAAACGAACGGCCGCCTGGATCCAGGAGGCTGCCATGTTGTTGCCGTCGCCGCACCAGGCAATGGTGCGCCCTGCGATGGTGCCCCGGTGCTCCTCGAAGGTCATGACGTCGCCCATCAGCTGGCAGGGGTGGGTCCGGTCGGTGAGGCCGTTGATGACCGGCACGGTGGCGTGCTCGGCCAGCTCCAGCAGGTGCGCCTCCTTGACTGTGCGGATCACGATGGCGTCCACGTAGCGCGACAGCACCCGTGCCGTGTCGGCCACCGTCTCGCCGCGCCCGAGCTGGGTGCCGCTGGGCTCCAGCACCACCGCGTCGCCGCCGAGCTGACGGATGCCGACCTCGAAGGAGACCCGGGTCCGTGTCGAGGGCTTCTCGAAGATGAGCGCCAGCGCCTTGCCGGCCAGCGGCTGCGGCTCGCCGCCGGGCGGCGTTCCCGCCTTGAACGCCCGCCCGACGTCGATGATGCCCCGCAGGGTTTCGCTCTCGAGGCGGTCGAGATCGAGGAAATGCTTGGGTCCGGCCATGTCAGTTCGACCCGGACAGCCTTGCGCAGGCGCGATCGAGGATCTCGACAGCCTCGTCCACGTGGCTTTCGTCGATGATCAAGGGCGGGGCCAGGCGCAGCACGTTGTCGCCGGCGGTGGCCGCCAGCAGGCCCTCGGCGCGAATCGCGTCGAGCAGCTCGGTATTGGCCACCTGGCAGCGCAAGCCGAGCAGCAGGCCGGCGCCGCGCACCTCCGCCAAGACGGCCGGATAACGCGCCACCAGCTCCTCCAGGCGCGTGTGCAGGAGCTCGGCGGTCGCCGCGACATGGGGCAGGAAGCCGTCTGCCAGCACCACGTCGAGCACCGCGTTGGCGACCGCCATAGCCAACGGATTGCCGCCGAAGGTGCTGCCGTGGCTGCCGCCTGTCATGAAGTCGCCGACCGCCGCCGTGGTCAGGCAGGCGCCCACCGGGAACCCGCCGCCCAGGCCCTTCGCCACGGCCATCACGTCGGGCGGGACCCCAGCTTCCTCGTAGGCAAAGAACCGCCCGGTCCGGCCGACGCCGCATTGAACCTCGTCGAACACCAGCAGCAGGCCGAACTCGTCGCAGACTTGGCGCAGGGCCCGGAGATACTCGGGCGAGGCGACCCGGATCCCGCCCTCGCCCTGGACCGGCTCGATCAGTACGGCGGCCGTCTCCGGCGTGATTGCGGCGCGCAGCTCGTTCATGTTGTCGAAGGCGACCTGGTCGAAGCCGTCGACGGCTGGCGCGAAGCCCTCCAAATGCTTCGGATTGGCCGCCGCCGAAAGGGTGGCGAGCGTGCGCCCGTGAAAGGCGCCGCTCAGGGTGACAATGCGGTAGCGCTCGGGGGCGCCTTGCTGGTCGTGGTAGCGGCGCACCGCCTTGAAGCTGCATTCCAGCGCCTCGGCGCCCGAATTGCAGAAGAACACCCGCTCGGCAAAGCTGGCCGCGCAGAGGCGCTCGGCAAGGCGCTCGCCCTCCGGGATTCGGTAGAGGTTGGAGCAGTGCCACAGCTTCTCGGCCTGGCCGTTCAAGGCGGACACCAGGTGAGGGTGGGCATGGCCGAGCGAATTCACTGCAATGCCCGCCGCAAAGTCGAGATAGCGCCGGCCCTCGGCGTCGAATAGATAGGGGCCCTGGCCGCGCTCGAAAGCGAGCTCGGCGCGCGCGTAGGTGGGCATCAGGGCATCGCTCATCGGCGTCGGATCCTCGGATCAGGTGGTGCACTCGCGAGAAAGGGCGCCAATAGACGCCCTCGCCCCCGCCCTGTCAACCGGGGGCCAGGACAGCCTCCGCCCTGTCCGAGCAGGGCGTTTGCCTATATCGGCCAACGAGATAAGCTTAATCTTGGGGAAGACCGATCCTGCCCGTGATGCGCGACGCTCACCAAGCGAGGGCTTTCATATGCGTGCGATCCTAGTGGCTCTGATTGTCCTGCTCGCTGCCCGCTCCGCGGCCGGCGCCGGCGAGGAGGAATATCGCTGCGAAGTCGAGAGCTTCTACCGCTTCGCCAACGCCGAGTTCGTGCGCAACGAAAAGTCGGACCTGATCGGCGAGCGCTTCTCAGTCGACCGCACCAGCGGCGTTATCTCCGGTTTCGAGCTCA
>CALJXB010000063.1 GCA_937974415.1 uncultured Kiloniellales bacterium | reverse complement strand
GATCCTCGCCTACGCGGCCAAATACGCCTCGGCCTTCTATGGCCCGTTCCGCGACGCCGTGGGCTCCGGCGGCGCGCTGGTCGGCGACAAGAAGACCTATCAGCTCGACCCGGCCAACAGCGACGAGGCGCTGCGCGAGGTGGCGCTCGACCTGGACGAAGGGGCTGACATGGTAATGGTGAAGCCGGGCCTGCCCTACCTCGATATCGTGCGCCGGGTAAAGGACGCCTTCGCCGTGCCGACCCTGGTCTACCAGGTGAGCGGCGAGTACGCGGCGCTCAAGGCAGCGTCCCTGAACGGCTGGCTCGACAACGACAAGGTGATGCTGGAAAGCCTCATTGCCTTCAAGCGCGCCGGCGCCGACGCGGTGCTGAGCTATGCGGCGGTGGAGGCCGCCAAGCTCATCAAGTCCGCCTAGCGGGGCCGAGCGCCTTCCAAATCCGCGCCCGATGCGCCCCTCGCCGCGATCCGCAAGACTCCCCGGCCGTGTGCGCCGAGCGTGGACGGCCATGGTGCTTTCGCTGCTGGCCGCCTTGGCGCCGGCGGCGCCTTCACGCGCCGCCGAAGTCAACGTCGACCTGGAACTGGTGCTCGCGGTCGACACCTCGGGCAGCGTGGACGACGACGAATACGCCCTGCAGATCTCCGGCATCGCCGGGGCCTTTCGCGATCCCGAGGTGCTGGGTGCCATCGCCGCCGGCCCCCTCGGCCGGATCGCCGTCACGGTCGCGTTTTGGGCGGAATCGCAACTGCCCAAGCAGTCGCTGGACTGGCGAATCATTGCCGGTGCGGTAGACGCCGCGGGCTTCGCCGAGCATCTCGAATCCCTGCCGCGCGCCGCTCCCGTGGGCGGCACCGGGATCGGCCGGGGCGTGATCTATTCGGTTCGGATCATGCAGGACAACGGCCTCAAAGGGACCCGCCAAGTGATCGACGTCTCCGGCGACGGTCGCGAAACGGCGTTTCGATACTTCAGCGTGCCGCCGCAACAGGCCCGCGCCTATGCCGCCGCCCACGGCGTGACGGTCAACGGCCTGGCCATCCTCGCCGACGACCCCGACTTGGAGCGCTACTATCGGGACTCCGTGATCGTCGGGCCCGGCGCCTTCACCCTGGCGGCCGAAAGTTTCGAGGCCTTCGCCGAAGCCATGCACCGCAAGCTCATACGAGAGATTACCTATCGGCCGTCGGTGAGCCGATTGAGGTCGAAGCAAGAATCGTTTTCGCGATAAAGCGTTGCAACGGAGAACGCCGTCCAGGCCGGGGTGGGTAATGGCCCGGACGGCGTCCAATTCGGCGCCGGGTGGCGACTTGCCACCACCAATCCGACTATAGGCCCCTGGCGGCGGGCGCACTACGTCGCCCACCGAATACCCCCTCAACAGAAATCGTGGGCCACACGGCCGCTGCAATCGCTTGACATCGCTGCGTTCCGCCGTCCCGGACCCGAGCGACGCCGCACCATGGCCTCCCGTGCGAGCGCCAGAACGCTTCTGCTGCCCTGTTTCGCATGATCGTCCTGGTTGGCGCAGGAGACCGCCGGTTCGACGAAAGGCCCTGCAAACCTAAGAAAAATTCTGCTGTAATTTAACCATATTCAGTAATGGTAAATATTAATAAAAAATTACTTGTATAATTTAGCGAATTTAGTATAAATTGCGATCACTGTATTTGTTTTATATTTCCGGAATTGCGATAAAAACATGTTCGGCAACAAAAAGAACGACAAGGCCAAGCCCTCCGCCAAGCGCGGCATCATTGGCCTGGCCCTCTTAGCGACCTTGGGCTGGATGATCGCGTCCCTGCTGGTCGCCGACAAGCTCCACGCCCAGAACATGAACGGCTCGCTTCACGGCGCCTTGGTGCGCAGCCAGACAGCACGGCAATTGCTGTCCTCGGAGCTCAAGCAAAAGTCGCTTGAAATCGAGGCCCTCGAGAGAAAGCTGTCGCGGTTTCAGCACCGGGAAAGCCAGGCCGCCGTCAATCCATGAGTTCGGGGCCGACCCGGCCTCGACGCGAGGCTGGAACCTGGCGCCCCAAGACCCGTTCGGGGCGCGGTGCCGTCCACTTAATTCCCTAGCAATTGCGGACTGCGGGCTCGCGCGCCGCGCGATCCGTGGGTTGGCGTTCGGCTTCGCCTATAGGCAAGGACAAGGCGGTCAGAGGATGCCCAGTTCCCTCAGCTTTTCGCCATATTCGGGGTTGTCCGGATTCAAGGCCTGCGACTTCTTGATGTCCTCGACGGCGCGATCGGAATCGCCCTTCGAGTGGTACGCCAAGCCCCGGTTGAAATAGGCCGAGTCCAACTGCGGGTCCAAGTTGATGGCCTGAGAAAAGTTCTCGATCGCGATGTCATAGCGGCCATCGCGCACGTAAGCGAGGCCGCGTTGATTGTAAGCGTCGGAGAGATCCGGATCCAAACGAATCGCCGTATCGAAGTCGTCGATGGCAAGCCCGTAGAATCCTTTGTGATCGTAAGCGATGCCGCGGTTGTAGAAGGCCGTCGCGTAGTCCGGGTTCAGGCGTATCGCGGCATCGTAATCTTCGATAGCTTTGTTGTAGCGGTTTAGATTGCGGTAGCTGGCGCCGCGGTTGTTGTGGACGTAGGCGAGGCTCTTGTCCGGCAGGTCTCCCGCCTCGATCGCAAACGAGTAGAACTCAATCGCTTCGTCGTAGTTGCCGGCCTGATGGGAGTCCAAGCCCGAAACCGCGTAGAGCAGGCCGGAGGTGAGCAATTCCGGCTTGGGCGCCTGGGTCCTGTTGACGGCCAGCGATTCCGTGCCGCCCGCCGCGACGGAGAGATCGGAAAGCGCTGAAACTTCGATGTCGGGACCGGACGCCTGCGTTTCACTCGCCGTGCCGGATACTGTGCTTGATGCCGTGCCCGCTGCCGTACTCGACGCCGTGCTTGATGCCGTGCTTGATGCCGCGCCGACGGCAGCGACACTGGGCGCGGGCGCTGCGGCGGTTTCGGTTGCCTGCTCCTGCGCACGCAACGCGGCGTCCACCGCCAAAACATCCGGATGGCCGGGCGCCAAATCGACGGCCTTATCGGCGTAGACCCTTGCCCGCCCCAGACCGCCGCGCGAGCTGGCCCGCTCGGCCAGCTCGGCATATCTGACCCCGATCTGCTCGATGCCGGCGAGGGCCGCCTTGTTTTCCGGCTGCAAAGACAGGATCAGCCGGTAGGTCTCGTAGGCGTTGTCGCCTTCGGG
>CALJXB010000062.1 GCA_937974415.1 uncultured Kiloniellales bacterium | reverse complement strand
GAGTTCTTCGCCGAGCATCCGGACCTCCTGGACTCCTTGACCACGCCCGCGCCGGAAAGCGGGGATGGAGTCGTCAACCTTCAGCACTTCCTGGTCGAGCGCCTGCGCCAGCAGCTGGCGGAGGCCCGCCAGGCCAATGACAGTCTGATCGCCATCGGCCGGGCCAACTTGACCATACAGGCCAGGGTCCACCGTGCAGTGCTGGCCCTCTTGTCCGCCCGCTCTTTCGAACAGTTGATCGAGCTGGTGGCGACCGACCTGTCGGTGATCCTCGATCTCGACTGCGTCGCCCTGGGCGTGGAGCAGGGCATCGACGAGCTGCCGCCGGTGCGCCTGGAGGGCCTGGTGCAGCTGGAACCAGGCACGGTCGATAAGTTGATTGGCCGCGGCCGCACGGTGACCCTGGTCGACCGCACCGACGGTCAGACCGCCCTGTTCGGCGCGGCCGCCAGCCTGATCTCCTCCCAGGCCTTGATTCGGCTGCAGGTCAGCCGCAAAACGCCGCCGGCCCTGCTGGCGCTGGGCTCGCGGCGCGCCAAGCAGTTCCACGATGGCCAGCGCACCGAACTCCTCACCTTCCTGGCACGGGCCTTGGAGCGCAGCATCCGGGCATGGCTCAACCTTCCCGAGTGACCGACGCGGCCGCCGAAGACCAGACGGCGGCGTCCGACGCACAGTCTTCCTTGAGCGACCGACTGAACCGCGAGGTGGGCGAGGCCCACGCCGACTGGCGGCTCTGGCTGGCGGCGGAGCGACGCGCCTCGCACCATACGGTCGCCGCCTACCAACGCGACCTCGCCGATTTCCTGGTCTTCGTCTCCGGGCATCTCGGCGACCGCATCGCCCTCCGCGACCTCGGAAGCCTCAAGGCCAGCGACTTCCGAGCCTGGCTCGCGGCGCGTGCCAACCGCGGCTTGCAGGCGAGCTCGACCGCGCGGGCGCTTTCGGTGGTGCGCGGCTTCTTCCGCTGGCTGGAAAAGCGGGGCCTCGCCGCGAATCCCGCGGTCGGAGCGATCCGCACGCCCAAGGTCCCGCGTTCAGTGCCGCGCGCCCTCAGCCAGGAGGAAACAAGCGAGGCCCTCGAACGGGTCGAGGGCCTCGACGATCGCGCCTGGGTCAACAAGCGGGACACGGCGGTCTGCCTGCTGCTCTATGGCTGCGGCCTGCGCCTCGGCGAGGCCCTCGCCTTGCGTCGGCGCGACGCGCCCACGGCCGGCCAGGACAGCCTGCTGATCACCGGAAAGGGCCGCAAGCAAAGGATCGTGCCCCTGCTGCCCACCGTGGTTGCGGCCATCGACGACTATCTCGCCGCCTGCCCCCATCCGCTGCCGGGCGAGGGTCCGCTCTTCGTCGGCATTCGCGGCGGCGCCCTCGGTTCACGCCAGGTGCAGCAGCGCCTGGTCGAGCTGCGCCGCCTGTTGGGCCTGCCGGAATCGGCGACGCCGCACGCGCTCAGGCATAGCTTCGCCACCCATCTGCTGGCCGGCGGCGGCGACTTGCGGGCGATCCAGGAGCTGCTGGGGCACGCCTCGCTGTCGACCACCCAGCGCTATACCGACGTGGACACTGCAGGCCTCCTGGCAGTCTACCGCAAGGCCCACCCCCGGGCCGAAAACTGACTCCTACGTAGACTCACCGGACCGCCGCCCGAGCACCAGGATCGCGACGGGACCGAGTGCCACCGCGAGGCCGCTGGACAGGAAAGCGAGGCCCCACGACAGGGCGCCGCCGCCTGCCAGGTCGAGCACGCCGCCGAAGACGATGGGGCCCACGAAGGCGCCGGAAAAGCCGATGAAGGAGTGGACTGCCATGGTGGCGCCCCGCGCCCCTGGCGCGGAATGGGCGACCACGCCGGCGGTGATCGAGGCCGAGTCGGCGGTCACCGTGACGCCATAGAGCAGGCAGATCGCCGCGAGAAGCGGGATCGGCAGGCCCGTCAGAAAACCCAGCAGCGAAGCAAACAGCGCCGAGCTCGTCATGACGGCGATGACCACGCCGCGGCGCCCGAAGCGGCGGGTCAGCTCGTTGGCCAGGACGCTGGACGGCAGCCCGACCAGGTTGACCACCGCCGCGATCACGGTGGCGCTCCACAGGGCGCCGGGGGCGTCGGGCTCGTGCTGGGTCTGGGCGAAGACTAGAAAGGCCACCAGCCAGGACCGGAGCGCAAAGAGCTCCCAGTTATGGGCGCAATATGCGAACACATAGGCCATAGCTCGGCGGTTCACCAGGACCGGCCGGAAATCCAGCAGAAAGCGGGTCGGAGCCGCCAGGTGATGGGGCGCGCTGGCCGGCACCAGCCACCACACCAGCCCCATGGCGAGCGCCGGGCCCGCGCCCGACAGGACGAAGGCCCAGCGCCAGCCGAGCCAGGCGTCGATCTCGCCGGCGAGGAGAAAGGACAGACTCGACCCGATCGAGAAGCTGGCGGTGTAGAAGGCGACGCCGCGGCTCTGCTGGGCGGCGCCGATGTGGTCGGTCAGCGCCTTGAGGCCGGGCATGTAAGTGCCGGCGAGACCGAGTCCGGCCAGCGCCCGGAACCAGGTGGCCGTCCAGAAACCCTCGGCCAGCCAGCCGAAACCGACCGCCGACGCCAGGGTGAGAAAAGCCGAGAAGGCGTAGACGCGGCGCGGGTCGACTCGGTCGGTAAGGGCGACCAAGACCGGCACCCCCAGCATGTAGGCGGCGAAGTAGATGCCGTTGATCCAGCCGGCTTCGGTGTTGGTAAGGCTCCACTCTTCCAGGAAGCCGGGCAGCAGGGCCGGGAAGGTCAAGAAGCCCGACATGCACAGCACCTCGGCCAGGCACAGCAGCATCACGAGGCGCGGCGCGCTCATCTAGGACGGTTCCCGATTGCGGGGCATCGCACCAGCCCAGTGCGCGGGCGTAGCCCGAGTGCTTCGCACTCTCGCGCTTCGCGCGCCCTCGCCATCGTAGGCTAGGGGTCGCCGGGAGGGGGAGAGGGCTGGTCCCGCGAGAGAACAAACCGCTCTAGGGCCCGCGATCATAGGGGATGGAATAGGGGCCCGCACCGGTCCTGTCGATGCGTGCCCGCTCACATGTGAATGGGCCGGCCGTCGACGGCCAGGGCGGCTTCCTTGACCGCTTCGCCCATGCCCGGATGGGCGTGGCAGGTGCGTGCGATGTCTTCGGCCGTGGCGCCGAACTCCATGGCCAGCACCGCCTCGGCCAGGAGGTCGCCGGCCAACGGCCCGACGATGTGGACGCCAAGCACCCGGTCGCTGCGCTTGTCGGCCAGGATCTTCACCAGCCCGTCGGACTCGCCCATGGTGCGCGCCCGGCTGTTGGCGGTGAAAGGGAACTTGCCGACCCGGTAGTCGACCCCGGCCTCCTTGAGCTGCTCCTCTGTCTTGCCGACGCCGGCCACCTCGGGCCAGGTGTAGACCACGCCCGGCACCAGGTTGTAGTCGATGTGGCCGGACTGGCCGGCCAGCATTTCGGCGCAGATCATGCCCTCGTCCTCGGCCTTGTGGGCGAGCATGGGCCCC
>CALJXB010000061.1 GCA_937974415.1 uncultured Kiloniellales bacterium | reverse complement strand
AACGACCGGCGCATGCGGGTCTCGGGGCGCGAACGGCTCGACAATGTTCTGCTGGCGACCGGCATCCCCTTCAAGGGCCGCGGCGGGGAGGAGCAGTTCGCCCGGGAGCTCGACCAGGCCATGCGCGAGACCGCCGGGGTGCGCCGCTGGGGCACGGCCTCGCTCGATCTGGCCTATGTCGCCGCCGGCCGCTACGACGGCTTCTGGGAGCGGGATCTCGCGCCCTGGGATATCGCCGCCGGCCTTCTCTTGGTCCGCGAGGCGGGCGGCTATGTCAGCGCGATCGACGGCGACCCGGTGCGCCTTGGCGGCCGCAGCATCCTCGCCGCCAACGATCGCGTCCACGGCAAGCTGGTCTCCTTGTTCTCCGCGGTCCGCCCGAGCGGCGCGGCAGACTGAGGCAGGCAGCCCCCAACCGGTTGTCCGAGAAACGGCCTGGCCCTAGTCTTAAACAGACGCGGCATTAAGGCGACAGCACTTGTCCCAGTACGAACCACAGCATGCCGATCCCAAGCCGACGGACGAGAGCGTCGGCGCCGGCCGGTGGCTTGGCGCTCTGGCCTTGGCGGCGGGCCTGCTGCTCGCGCCGACCGCAAGAGCCGATACCGCCGGCCAATCGGCAAAACAGGCCTCACCCCTGACCGAAGAGCGAGCCGCCAAAGAGGCCGAGGCGGCGTCAAAGGGCGCGCCGGATCCCGCCATTGTCCCAGATCCCCCCGAACAGATACCCGGACGGCCCTCCGATGCAGAGACGCTGATCGAGCTGCCGATCGCCCCGGCCGGCACGCGCCCCGACGAATCAGGCGAGCCCGAAGAAGCGCTCGCACCGGTACCTGCAACATCGGAAGATACCGCGGCCGTTATCGACGAGGCCGACGAACTGCAAAGACTGCGGGTGCTGTTCCCTCAGGGCGGCATCGCCATAGACGCAGACGCCGAGTCGGAGCTCATCGGCCTGGCGGGGTTCTTGAGCGCCAACCAGGCCCAACGGGTGGTGCTTCAGGCCTACGCCGGCGGCGACAATCAGGGCGGCAGCGACGCGCGGCGGCTGTCGCTTTCGCGTGCCCTTGCGATTCGCAGTTTTTTGGTCGATAGAGGCATAGCTGTCGAGCGAGTCCACCTGCGCCCTCTGGGTAGCGAGATCGAAGACGGACCGGCCGATCGAGTTGACATCTTGCCGCTCCGCCCCTAGGCATCGCGACGGCGAGGCTCCAGCTGCCGAGTCGCCGCCTTGTTGATGCCATAGTCTGCAGGAGACTTTAAGGTGGACCGCAACCCACTTTGGCTTGCCGTTTAGCGACGCGAGGATCCATGTACCGCCCGCAGCGTTATCTCGTACGTATGGTTTTGTTCCTGGTCATCGTCGGCATTGCGGTCGCCGTTCTTCACCCTCGTCTAAAAGACGCGTTTCTCGCCAACACGGTGCTCAACGGCATGATCCTGGGCGTCTTGCTGCTCGGCATCGTTTACATCTTTCGCCAGGTCGTCTCCCTCAACCCGGAAATCGGCTGGCTGGCCCAGCTCAAGGCCGAGACCAGCGAACGCCTGATCTTCCCGGAGTCCCTGGAGACCCGGAAGCCGCCGCGCCTGCTGGCGCCCATGGCGAACATGCTGCGCGAGCGAAAGGGCGGGCGCTTGACGCTCTCGACCACTTCGATGCGCGCGCTGCTGGACGGCATCGGCAGCCGCATCGAGGAATCGCACGATATCTCGCGCTACATGATCGGCCTGCTGATCTTCCTCGGGCTGCTCGGGACCTTCTGGGGATTGCTGGAGACCGTCAACGCCGTCGGCGACACGATCTCGGGCCTGAACGCCAACGGTGCCGACCCGGCGGTCCTGTTCCAGAACCTGAAGGAGGGCCTGGAGACGCCCCTGTCCGGCATGGGAACGGCCTTCAGCTCGTCGCTGTTCGGCCTCGCCGGATCCTTGGTGCTCGGATTTCTGGAGTTGCAGGCCAGCCAGGCACACAACCGCTTCGTCAACGATCTGGAGGAGTGGCTGTCCTCGGTCACCCGCCTGTCCTCGGCCGGCCCCCTGGGCGAGGGCGACCAGTCGGTGCCGGCCTACATTCAGGCCTTGCTGGAACAGACGGCCGACAGCCTGGATACCATGCAGCGCGCCTTCGGACGCTCGGAAGAGGACCGCGGCTCGGTCATGCAGAACCTGGGCGCCTTGACCGAACGCCTCGGCACCCTCAGCGACCAGATGCGCAGCGAGCAGGACGTGCTGCTCCGCCTGGCCGAGGCACAGTCCCAGATGCAGCCCTTGCTGGCGCGCCTGAGCGAGGCGACACCGAAAGCCGCTGGCCTCGACGAAGCCTCGCGGGCCCATTTGCGCAATCTCGACCTGAGGGCCGGCCAGATCGCCCAAGAGCTGACCAAGGGTCGCGAGCACGCGGTCCAGGAGATCCGCAGCGAAATCCGCCTCTTGGCGCGCACCATCGCGGCGATCGCCGAGGAAGGCGAGTAGTAACGGCCCATGTACGCGCTCGGACGCACCGGAGGGCGAAGATCCATCAACATTTGGCCCGGCTTCGTCGACGGCCTGGCCACGCTCTTGTTGGTGGTGATCTTCGTCCTCATGGTCTTCATGATCGCCCAATACTTCCTGACCGTCGCCTTGTCGGGCCGCGATCTGGCCCTGCAGCAGCTGCGCGAGGAGGTGTCCTCCCTGGCCAATTTGCTGTCCCTCGAGCGCGCCGACAACGCCGAGCTGCGCATCAACGTCGCCCAGCTCTCGGCCGAGCTGCAGACCTCGATCGAGGCCCGCGACGCGCTTTCGAGCCAGCTCGCCACCCTGTCGGACGAGCGCGAATCCCTGCTCGCTCAGGTCGCCAGCCTGATGAGCGAGCGGGACGACCTGAGCGGACGGGTCTCGGAGCTCGACGAAGAGCGGGCGAGCCTGGCGGCCCAGCTTGCCGCGCTGAGCGCTCGGGTCGAGGAGGTCGAGGTCAGGGAGGCCGAAGCCGCGCGCCTGGCCGCCGAGCTGGCCGAGGCCTACAGCACGATCGAGGCGGATCGGGAGAAGGTCGAGACCCTCATCGCGGAGATCGCCATCCTGGAGAGCCTGCGGGACGAGGTCACAGCGAAGCTGCTGGCCGCCGAGCAGGCGCTGGAGGAGCAGCGCACTCTGAGCGACGAGCAGAAGGCCGCGCTGCTGGCGGCGCAGGCGCAAGCGGCCGATCGGGACGATCGGCTGAAGCAGCTCCGTCTGCGCCTGACCGAGGCCGAAGAGAGTGCGATCTCGGCGCAAGAAAAAGCCGCCGCCCAAACCAAGCTGTCCGAGGCGGCCCAGCGCAAGGTCGACCTGCTGAACCGGCAGATCGCCTCATTGCGCGAGCAGCTGGCGCGGCTGAACGACATCCTCGACGCGGCCGATGCGCAGAACAAGCAACAACAGGTCCAGATCGCCGATCTCGGCCGGCGCCTCAACATCGCGCTCGCCAGCAAGGTGCAGGAGCTGGCGCGATACCGTTCCGAATTCTTCGGCCGCCTGCGCCAAGTCCTCGGCGAGCACCCGGACATCCAGATCGTCGGCGACCGCTTCGTGTTCCAATCGGAGGTGCTTTTCGAAACCGGGTCGGCCGAGTTGGGCGAAGAAGGCCGCGTCCAGATGGCGCGCCTGGCGCGCACCCTCTTGGACATTTCGAAAGAGATTCCTGCCGAGCTCGATTGGGTCCTCAGGGTGGACGGCCACACCGACAACCGGCCGATTAGCACCGCCCAGTTCCCGTCCAACTGGGAGCTCTCCACGGCGCGGGCGATTTCAGTGGTGAAATTCCTGATCGAGCAAGGGCTGCCGCCGAGCCGGGTCGCCGCCACGGGATTCGGCGAGTTCCAGCCGATCGATCCCGACGACGACGAAATCGCCTATCGCCGAAACCGCCGGATCGAGCTCAAGCTGACCCAGCGTTGAGCAAATACCTTTGGTATTACAGGCCGGCGGCAGTCGCGGCTGCCGGCACCGCGCCGGCCGCATCGTCCCCGATCAATTGGAGCTCCGCCAGGCGGGCGTAGAGCCCACCGTCCCGGACCAGCTCGTCGTGGCCGCCGATGGCGACCACCCGGCCATGGTCGAGCACCACGATGCGGTCGGCCTTGCGCACGGTGGCCAGGCGATGGGCGATGACCAGTGTGGTGCGGTGCTGCATGAGGCGGGCCAGGGCCCGCTGCACCAAACGCTCGCTTTCCGCGTCCAAGGCGCTGGTCGCCTCGTCCAGCAGCAGGACGGCCGGATCGCGCAGGATGGCCCGGGCGATGGCGATGCGCTGGCGCTGGCCGCCGGACAGGCGGACGCCGCGCTCGCCCAGGAAAGTATCGAGGCCCTGGGGCAGGGCTTGAAGGAAGTCGTAGGCGGCCGCGGCCCGCGCCGCCTCGATCACCTCCTCGTCGCTCGCCTCGGGCCGCCCGTAGCGGATGTTTTCCCAAGCATCGGCCGAGAAGATCACCGGCTCCTGCGGGACCAGGCCGATGCGCGAACGCAGGGCCGCCGGCTCCACCTGGCGCAGATCGAGGCCGTCGAGGGCGACTGCGCCGCCCTGCGGGTCGTAATAGCGCAGGAGAAGCTGAAACAGGGTCGTCTTGCCGGCGCCCGAGGGGCCGACGATCGCCAAATGCTCGCCCGGTTCGACCACAAGGTCGACCCCGTCGAGGGCCGAAATGTTCGCCCTCGAGGGATAGTGGAACACGACCTGCCGGAAAGAGACTTGGCCGCGCGGCGGCTCCGGCAGCCGGGCCGGCTCGGGCGGTGCGACGATATCGGGCGGCGTTTCCAGGAGCTCGATGAGGCGCTCCGAGGCGCCTGCGGCCCGCTGCAGGTCGCCGGCCACTTCGCTGAGCGCCCCAGCCGAACCGGCGACCACCACGGCGTAGAAGACAAACGCCGAGAGCTCGCCGCCGGTGATGTGGCCAGCGAAGAGATCGTGGCCGCCGATCCACAAGACTGAGGAGACCGCGCCGAACACCAGGGCGATAACCAGGGCGGTCAGCATGGCCCGCGCCTTGACCCGCTCGACCGCGGTCGCGAAGGCCCGTTCGACGTGCCCGGTGAAGCGCTCCCGGTCGATTGGCTCGTGACCGAAGGCCTGGACCGTGCGGATGCTCGTCAGGGTTTCGTCGATATAGCTGCCGACGTCGGCCACCCGGTCCTGGCTGGCCCGGCTGAGCCGCTTGACCCGCCGGCCGTACCAAAGAACCGGCAGCAGGACCAGCGGCGTCACCAGGAAGACCAGCCCCGTCAGCTTGGCGCTGGTGACGAAGAGGAGGACGGTGCCGCCGATCAGCATCAAGAGGTTGCGCAGGGCGATCGGCACCGAGGTCCCGACGACCACCTGCAACAGGGTGGTGTCGGTGATGAGCCGCGACATGATTTCGCCCGTGCGCGTCACCTCGTAATAGGCCGGCGAGAGCCGAATCACGTGGCTGAAGACGGTCCGCCGCAGGTCCGCCACGACCCGTTCGCCGATCCAGGACACCAGATAGAAGCGGCTGTAGCTGGCCGCGGCCAGGATCAGAACCGCGCCCAGGAGCACCAGGATCGCCTGATCGAAGAGCCCCGTATTGCCCGCGGCGAAACCTTCGTCGACCAGCTTGCGCAGCCCGAAGCCGAAACCCAGGACAGTCACTGCGGCGACCGACAGAGCCAGCAGGGCGCCGAGGACCTGCAGGGGATAAGGTCGCACGTAGCGCCAGAGAAACCCGAGTTCCCGGAGGTTTCGGCTGGCCGTCCGGTCCTCGGTCGGCTTGGTTTCGGCGAAGGACTTTTCGCGCATTAGCCTCTCTGGCCCTCGTGCGACAAGGGGCGAGCGCTGCTCACTCTAAGTTTGCCCCCACGCGGAAACTCGGAGCCTATCCCTATCGCAAAGTCGCGGGGCGAACAACACGGCCTCTGACACCCCGTCGCGCCGATAGCATCTTGCCAGGCGCCACCCGGTAAGCTATACAGCGCGCCGCTTCCAGGGACGCCCAGGGCCGCAGAGCATGAAAAAAGAAATCCACCCCGACTACCATGAGATCACCGTGGTGCTGACCGACGGCAGCGAATTCCAAACGCGCTCCACCTACGGCAGCGCAGGCGACACCTTGCGCCTGGATATCGACCCCAAGACCCATCCCGCCTGGACCGGTGTGCACCGCCTGGTCGACACCGGCGGCCAGCTGGCCAAGTTCAAGAAGCGCTTCCAGGGCCTCGGGCTCGAGAAAGAATAAGGCCGGCCAAAGGTCGGCGCCCGGGCGGCGTGGCGCCTCGGGCTCGGGCCAAGGTCTCGGGCGCCCCTAACGAGAGGCTGCCCAGTTTTTAGGCAACACTTCGTTTGCCCCATTCATTCCAGAGCCTTAGCAGGCCTTGAAGAGCCGGAAATCGGCCCTATATCTAGGGTACCGCAGCGGGCGCCTCATAGCAGGGCTCGGTTGCGGTAAGGCATAGTGGACTCGACCAATGGTGGTGAGTCCCGCAACTCAACCATGTTGCTCAACAGGAGGATATGGCTATGCGAAGTGTTGATCTTACCCCCCTCACGCGCGCCACCGTCGGTTTCGACCGCATGATGAACTTGCTGGACGCGCAGACCCGCCTCGACAATGGCGACGGCTATCCGCCTTACAACATCGAGAAAACCGGCGACGACGACTACCGCATCACCATGGCGGTGGCCGGTTTCGGCGAGGACGATCTCGACGTGACCGTCAAGGAGAACAGCCTGACGATCAGCGGCAAGAAGGCCGATGCCGGGAAGAACGAGGTGAAGTACCTTTATCGCGGCATCGCGACGCGCGGTTTCGAGCGGCGCTTTGAGCTGGCCGACCACATCAAGGTCACCGGCGCGCGGCTCGAGAATGGCATCCTCTCGCTCGATCTGGTGCGCGAAGTGCCGGAGGCCATGAAGCCCCGCAGCATCGAGATCAGCGGCGCCCGGGCCACCAGGCCGAAAGTGATCGAAGGCACGGCGGCCTAAGCCAGCCATTCTACCGAACCACCAACAGAGCGGCTGGGGCTTTCCCCGGCCGCTCGCCGGTGGATTTCGCCGGCGGGACCGATGGCGGCCCGGGCGTTGCAAGCCCTGGCCCCGAACAAGCTAGGGGCCGCCCGAAGGCGGCCCCACGAATAAGCTAGGGGCCGCCCGAAGGCGGCCCCTACGGCTCCTTGACGACGCACAGCTTTAGCGGAAAGCTTCAGAACTCAACGGATTGAGCCGCGACGCTCCCTCTTGTTAAAGCCTCTCCCTGTCAACCTGCCGTGGCGCAAGACTATGAAGATGGCCGTGCGCGGTCAAGTCAGGAATGATTAAATTTCGTTGAAATAACGCCCGCATCTCTTCAGTAATGGCCACTGAAAAAGAAGGCCGCCGGACAAGCCGGCGGCAAGTTTACAGGGAGGCGTTACAAGGAACGGATAGACATCCGCAGAACGATTCTGGGGCGCCCTATACAAATGGGCGCGAACCGTTCGATGCCAGAATAGACGGCAAATTCCTAAAAAAAGGTTAAGATTCGAGATAATTATCCCTCGAAT
>CALJXB010000060.1 GCA_937974415.1 uncultured Kiloniellales bacterium | reverse complement strand
GCAGTCAGTGTCCTTTTCATCGGTTTTTCTCCCGAACGAAAAAGGAAGCTTGGAGCCTAGCCCCTCCGGCCCGGAAGGGTCAATTCACCGCCCCGTGACTTATCCCAAGCCTCGGCGTCGAGTCCTCACGCCGTCGGCAGCCGGTGGTCCTTGAACCGTTCGCGCAGGCGGGCTTTGGAGACCTTGCCGGTCGCGGTCATGGGAAAGGCCTCGACGAAGACCACGTCGTCGGGCAGCCACCACTTGGCCACCTTGTCGGCGAGAAAGTCGAGGATCTCGGCCTTGTCCGGCGCGGCGCCCTCGCGCGGGATCACCACCAGCATGGGCCGCTCCAGCCACTTGGGATGGGGCATGGCGATGGCCGCCGCCTGGGCAACGTCGGGATGGCCCATGGCGACGTTCTCCAGGTCGATCGAGGAAATCCACTCGCCGCCCGACTTGATCAGATCCTTGGCCCGGTCGGTGATCTGCAGGAAGCCGTCGGGGTCGATGTTGGCCACGTCGCCGGTGCGGAACCAGCCGTCCTCCATGGCCGCGTCGCTGGCCTCCGGGTTCTCGTAGTAGCCGCTGATCACCCAGTGGCCGCGCACCAAGAGCTCGCCGGTCTTCTCGCCGTCGTGGGGCAGCGCCGCGCCGGCGTCGTCGACGATCTTGAGGTCGACGCCGTAGGGCGGCCAGCCAGGCTTGGCGACCTTGTCGATCCGCGCCTCCAGGTCCGCATCCTGCATGTCCCGGCGGAGGATGCTGAGGGCCGCCACGGGCGAGGTTTCCGTCATGCCCCAGCCCTGGATGAAGCGGATGCCAAGCGCCTCGATCTCTTCGATCAGCGCCCGCGGCGGCGATGCCCCGCCGCAGAGCGCGATCTCCAGGTGATTGAGCCGCTGCCCGGTGTCGCGTAGATGGTCGAGCAGCCCGAGCCAGATGGTCGGCACCCCGGCGCTGATGGTGACCTCTTCTGTCTCGAACAGCTCGTAGAGGCTGGCGCCGTCGTAGCCCATGCCCGGGAAGACCAGCTTGGCGCCGACCAGAGGCGCGATATAGGGAAAGCCCCAGGCGCAGACGTGGAACATGGGCACGATCACTAGAAAGCTGTCCCGGGAGGTGAAGGTCCCGTCCATGTGTGCGATCACCCCGAGGGCGTGGAGTACCGCCGAGCGGTGGTCGTAGAGGGCGCCCTTGGGCTCGCCGGTGGTGCCCGAGGTGTAGCAAAGCATCGAGGCCGAGCGCTCTTCCAGCTGCGGCCAGTCGAAGCTCTCGGGCTGGGCCGCGAGCAAGTCTTCATAGCAGAGCAGCTCGGGCAGGCCAGTCTCCGGCATGTGCGCCGCGTCGGTCATCACGACCACGGCCTCGGGCGTTTCCAGCTCGTCCCAGATCTCCTCCAGCAGCGGCACGAAAGTCAAATCCGCGAAGATGATCCGGTCGGCGGCGTGATTGACGATGTAGACGATCTGGTCGCGGAACAGGCGCGGGTTGACGGTGTGGCAGACCCCGCCCATGCCCGAGACGCCGTAGTAGAGCTCGAAATGCCGGTGGGTGTTCCAGGCCAGCGTCGCGACCCGGTCGCCGGGCGCGATGCCGAGGTCCAGGAGCGCCTGGGCGAGCTGGCGGCTGCGCCGTGCGGCGTCGGCATAGGTCGTGCGGTGGATGGGCCCCTCGACGCTGCGGCTGACGATCTCCACGTCGCCATATTGCGCGGCGGCGTAGTCGATCAGCGAGGAGATCAGCAGTGGCTGCTCCATCATCATGCCGCGCAGTGCCATGGCGCCACCCTTTCCTCTCGGCAGGTTGCAGGATTGCCTCGCGGTACCGGCAGGCGAATTCTAACACAGGCCGGAACAGGCGCCACGAGGCGGTGGTGGGTTTGACCGTAAACGCCGCCGCGCGATCCGAAGGACGGGGTCGGATTTCTTCAGGCGAGGCGACTGAGACCACTTCACCAGCACGCGAGGTCTGCATGGGGATCAAGAAACGGTCGTTGGCTCAGCCCATCGCCAAGGGTCACTATTGACCAAGTTCGGCCATATCTCAGCAATTCACCAAGGGAATTGTGCTTGTGCGGCGCCACTCCGTCGGAGAAAGGCCGGTCACTTTCTTGAAGGTGCGGCAGAAGGCGGATTCGGAGCGGAAGCCGACCTGCTCGCCTAACGGCGACTACATGTCAGAGCGGTTGGGCCTATCTCGCCAGGTGCACAATCCAGACCGCTAGGGCCGCGTAAAAAATGGCCGTGACAATCCAGGCAATTGCGTCGTCACTCATGATGCCACGATTACTGTTGATCGTCGGCCTGTTGCCGCCAGTTGTATTTGCCCGCAGGTGCTTAATCGTTTGCCAGGCGGTTTCAACGTGCTCCGCACTTCAATTGGATCGGTCCTTGGCGTAGGCCCTTGCAGCTGACTTGGCATCACTTAGGGCATTCTCGTGATCATCGCTGAGTGAACCTATTCGGTGAGTGTGCGCGTACTTCCAATAACAAGCCTTCCATCCACGATCTTAACAATCTCATTGCCGTAGAATCTCCGATCCTCACGATATGAAAGAATGATTGAGCAACCCGAGAGGCATAGGTGGCTCAGTGTCTCGTTGGGCTGGATTTCGATGTCCCACTCGTCGTCCTCCACGAGAATAGTGAACGTGTGCTCAGCACCATCCAAATTGGTTATAGTGAAAGCATGTGCAGCCACCGATGTTGCAATAACGGCGGCGAACGCTGTCAGACTAATAAGACCCTTGGGCATGATGCGGTCTGTCCTCTCGTGACCAGTGTGCATGCTGCGCCGAGCGAGGTATATGGCTCCCACATGAATCTTTTACAATGGAGTATTTGAAATATTTTCGAGTTATTATTTCAAAACCAAAAATGCGATACATTTGAATACGATTTTGATTTTCTTATTATTACAGCAATAAATGGATTTTTATTTGTAGTCGCGCCTAAGAATCTACGCGAGGCTGTGCTCTGACACAAAGGCCGCGAACATGTACGGAACCACGCTCGGCGGTTCAAGACGATAGCAGAGTGAATTTTATTCTATGCGAGTGTTGGTGGTGCGCGACGCCAATGCTGCCAGTGCACCGCCTGGCACCCGCAGCATCTCGTCGAGCGCCGTCGGCGACGGCCTTAGAACAGATCCTTGATAACCCAGCCAACTACCACGCCAAAGACGACGAGTGCGGCCTTTTCGATAAACGACCAACGCCGGCCACTCTGGGCCTCTTCCTTTATCCGGTCCATCGCCCGCCGCTCCGGCGCAGACTGGGCTTGCCCTCTCAACACATCTTCTATCGGGTCAGTGACTTCTACCTCGACCGGGGGTTCATTGGCGGTTGAATCATCCTTGTCCATGCCCGGAGGGTACTCTCGGTGGTCGGGCAGGGAAAGCCAATCCAATATAGTCACATAGTGCCTGGCCGATCGCAGAGACGCTGGTGTGCTGGTGGGCGGAGGTCCGCTTTCCTTTACAGCACCGGAAATTAGGGACGGTGGTGCCGAAGGTCTTGCCCCGGTTCAGTGGACGGTTCCAAAAGATTCGGCTGACTGCTGTTCTGCGGAAAATGTCTGTTTATCCCTCAACAGCAGCCGCAATCAAAGGGGTCGATTTTCGTCCGACTCGGGTCATTTCTTGCCGTAGCAGTTAGTCACCGATTTGGCCTGCAATGCGATCCGAGACAGGACATTCCACCAACCATATCGAGGTCATCGAAACGTGACGCTGATTGCGGCTCAAATCGGAGTTTTTGCAGTCCTACAAATCGGCCAGGAGTTGGAGGGCCTGATCGCGGGTCCGCGCATCGCCGGCGGCGATGAGGCGGTCGCCGGAGTCGAGGGTGAGCGGTGCGCCGGCCCAGTCGCTGATCACGCCGCCGGCGCCTTCGATCACCGGCACCAGGGCGAG
>CALJXB010000059.1 GCA_937974415.1 uncultured Kiloniellales bacterium | reverse complement strand
CAGAGCACGAAGGCCTTCCATTTCTCATCCGCACTGATGCGATATTGCTCTCGTTGGATTTCGTGCAGGCTCGGCAGAGCGTCGCGGCACTTCAAAACGCCCGCGAGTTCGGCGCGAACGACGTCGAAATTCGATTCCAGATCGGCGGCCCAGGGAAATTCGCGGGGATCGAAAATAGCCTGGTCGGGAACCGTTCCTTGCCGCGCCATGTAGTTGCCCACCGACAGCACGAATTTCTTCGCCCTGCGCTTAACGAACTTGCGACCACGCTTTCGCCAGGCCGCGGGTTTTTCGGCACTGGCCAGATTGCGCGATCCTGCGGGGGGTGCTTCGCGGGCCTGTTTCGAGATCGATGTTTTGTTCATCGTTGGGTCGGCGTCAATGCGACTTGGCCATGCTCAAAGACCGCAGTGCTGCGCGGTTCTGCAAGTATGCATACCCCGGCGCGCCCGGAATGGAAACATCGTTGCACTGTCGAGGAAAAAGGCAGCTCTCTCGGCAGCCTGCGCCATTGGCTAGCGGTGCGGCTCCGGAACAAGAGCGCACCCACAGCTTTGCCCAGATCTGTCGTCGGGGTCGACCCCAGCGGCTTGGCCGGGCGCCTCGGCCGGGCCGGGGAGGCGATCTTCGTTGCTAGGGTGCTTCGGCGGCGGCCTGGCCGCGGGCCCGGCGCAATTCCTCGAACAGCAGCCGGGTCATGCGGTCGCGCTCGGACACTTGGTCCCGCGCCCAGTCTTCGCCGCGGTTCGCCGCCAGGACCTTGTCCCAACGTGCAATGGCATTCCACACCCGGCGGTACTGCGCGTCGGCCAAGTAGGCCGCCGTCAGGTTCTCCCACAAGACACCGATGTCACGGTCCGCTGCCGGCTGCGCCCGGGCGAAGTAGATCGCCGCCTCGAACTGCTCGATGGCCCTGGGGTAGTCGACTGCGTCGATCGCCCGCAAGGCTTCGGCGCGATGGTCCTCCCAGCGCGCGGCCTGGGCGTGGCCGGCCCAGGCACAGACGAAAACCAGCAGGGCCAGCCGCAGGATCGAGATCGGCCTATGGGTCATGGTTTGGGTCTTCCGTCGCTCGAGGCAGGGCGCGGCTTAACGCGCTAGCCCGCCCGGCGAAGCTCTCGTGCCGCCGCCATGACGGCCTTGCCCGTCCTCGGCACCCGGGCGCAGGAGCGCTTGAACTTGCGGACCGCCAGAGTGATCTGCCGCAGCAGGCGCCCGACACGCGCACGACCATCGGCGCTGCCGTCGGCGCCGCCGCGCACCAGCGTGTCTAAGCGGCCGTGGATCGACGGACCGCCGGACTCCTCGGCCAGATCGAAGGCGCCGCCTTGGGTCAGCTCGGCGCAGGACACGGTCCTCATGTCCGAGGGGTCGCGGCAGTTCACCAGCTGGGCGTGGGGCAGGGCCTCGCCCACGACCTTGACCACCTCCCACTCGGTGCGGTCCTGGGTGAGGTTATAGGACTTGATGTAACGTTGACCTGCCGATACGGCACTGGCTTGCGCCATCACGCGACTCCGAAGCGACCGAGAAAACTGCGGAATTTAGGCGCCGCTATGGTTAAAAAGGCGTTAACGGCCGCAGGTGGCGCTGTCGCTCAGACCTCGAGGCCCGCCTTGCGGTAGCCTTCGAGCCAGTGGTCCCGGATGGCCGGGTCGCCATACATGGGCAGATCCATCCGGATATAATCCTCGGCCGAATAGCCTTCTTTCGCCGCATCTCTAAAGGCCTGGACCGCCTCCCGCGCTTCGTCCATGCGGCCCAGCTGGGCATAGCAGGCCGCAAGATAGCCGTGGGTCCAGGGCGCCTGGTGGCTCATGCGGTTGAAGGCCTCGACCGCGCCCGCGTGGTCCCGGATCATGTAGAGGCACTCGCCCAAACTTTCTTGATACCAGGCGGGATGATAGGGATTGAGGCGCAGCGCCTGACGTATTTCCCGCAGGCCCGTCTCGGGGTTGCCCATTAGAACGTGGCAATAGCCCAGGTGGAGAATCCCATTTGCGTTGTTGGGGTTGAGACGGACGGCGTTTTCGAAGAGGTGCAAGGCCTGCTCGTGCTCGCCGGCCAGGAGATGCACGTGACCGAGCCCCGTGTGGGCTTCGACGATCTGCGGATCCAGGCTGAGGGCCCGCTTCCCGGCGTCGATCGCCGCCTGTAAAGGCGCCTCGGCATCGCCTTCGAACCAGGTCAGAAAGACGCCGCACCAGGCGAGAGTGCCGTAGGCTTGGGCGCAATTGGGATCGATCTCTACCGCCTTCTCGAGCAAGGCCTTTGCCATGCGATAGTCTTCTTCGGTCCACACTCCGATATGGTGGTGGGCCCGCAGGATGAGGTTGTAGACGGCCATGTCGGCGATCGGCCGGCGGGTCGTGCGTACGACCTCGGCGGCCGAGACCCGTTGGGCCAAAGTCGCCACGATGGCCTGCACCACCTCGTCCTGGACGGCGAAAATGTCCTCCAAATCCCGGTCGTAGCGCTCCGCCCAGACGTGATTGCCCGTGGCGGCGTCGATCAGTTGGGCGGTCACCCGAACCCGCTTGCCGCTGCGCCGCACGCTGCCTTCGACCACGTAGCGCACCCCGAGCTTGCGGCCGACCTCCGAGACGTCGACCGCCGCGCCGCGAAACACGAAGGAGGAGTTGCGGGCGATGACGAACAGCAGGCCGAAGCGCGACAGCTCGGTGATGATGTCCTCGGTGATGCCGTCGGAGAAGTAGTCTTGCTCCGGGTCGCCCGACATGTTGGTGAAGGGCAGCACCGCGACCGACGGCTTGTCGGGGACCGCGAGCGGCTGTTCCGCAAGCGCCGACGGACTTTCGTGGGCGCCTTGCGTGCGCAGCCGGTAGACCCGAACGGGCTTG
>CALJXB010000058.1 GCA_937974415.1 uncultured Kiloniellales bacterium | reverse complement strand
GGGCGAGTTTGGGCCAGGCCATCGTCGAGAAAGGCTTGTGGTGGAGCCACACCACGGCGCCTTCCTCTCCTAGCCCTGGCCCAAAATCGCTCCCGCCAAGACCGCCACCTGACTGTCGATTGGCCCTAGACCCCGCCATGCCGGGCCTGCGCCTCGCCTTCCTGGGAACGCCGGACTTCGCGGTCCCCAGCCTGACGGCCCTGGCCGAGGCCGGTCACGACATCGTCTGCGTCTACTCCCAGCCGCCGCGGCCGGCTGGGCGCGGTCACAAGGAACGGCCGAGCCCTGTCCAGCAGACCGCCGAGGCCCGCGGCTGGACGGTGCGTACACCGGCGAGCCTGAAGGGCCCCGAAGCCCAGGCCGCCTTCGCGGACTTGCGGCTGGACGCCGCCGTGGTGGCGGCCTACGGCCTGATCCTGCCCGAGGCCGTTCTGGACTCCCCGCGCCTCGGTTGCCTCAACGTCCACGCCTCGCTGCTGCCGCGCTGGCGCGGCGCGGCGCCGATCCAGCGGGCGATCCTGGCCGGCGACCGGGAAACCGGCGTCACCATCATGCAGATGGATGAAGGCCTCGATACGGGCGGCATCCTGCTCCAGCGGGCGGTGCCGATCGGTCCGGAGACCACCGCCGCGCGCCTGCACGACGAACTGGCAGCCCTCGGCGCGGAGCTCATTGTCGAGGCCCTCGCTGGCCTGGCAGCCGGGACCCTCGCGGGCCGTCCCCAGGACGAGGCCTTGGCCTGTTACGCCGACAAACTCACGCGCCGGGAGGGGCGCCTCGACTGGCGCCGGCCAGCGGCCGACTTGGCCCGACAGGTGCGGGCGCTCGCCCCCTGGCCCGGCGCCTTCGCCGAGCTGCCCGTCGGCGGCCGCTTGAAGGTGCTCGCGGCCGAGGCGGTTGAAGGGCGTGGCGCGGCCGGCGAGGTGTTGGACGAGTCCATGACGGTCGCTTGCGGCGCCGACGCCTTGCGCCTGCTCCAAGTACAGAAGGCCGGCAAGGCGCCGGTCGAGGGTGCGGCCTTCCTGCGCGGTGCGCGCCTCGCCGCCGGCGCAGTCCTGCCGTCCGGATCCGAGACGTGACCCGCTTCAAGCTGGTGCTGGAATACGACGGCGGGCCCTTCGTCGGCTGGCAGCGCCAGGACAACGGGCCGAGCGTGCAGCAGGCCCTGGAAGAGGCGGTCCACGGTTTCTGCGGCGAGACCGTCGTCTGCCACGGCGCCGGGCGCACCGACGCCGGCGTCCACGCCTTCGGCCAGGTCGCCCACCTGGACCTGGCGCGCGAGGTGCGGCCCGACAAGCTGCGCGACGCCGTGAACGCCCACCTGCGCCCGGCGCCTATTGCAGTGCTCGCCGCCGAAGTCGCGGCGCCGGACTTCCACGCCCGCTATTCCGCCGTCGGGCGCCGCTACCTCTACCGCATCGTCAATCGCCGGGCGCCGCTGGCGCTGGAGCGCGGGCGGGCCTGGTTCGTGCCCCGGACCTTGGATGCCGAGGCCATGCACGCCGCCGCCCAGGCGCTTATCGGGACGCACGATTTTTCCAGCTTCCGCGCCGCCGAATGCCAGGCCAAGTCGCCGGTGAAGACCCTGGAGCGGCTCGACGTCTCGCGCCGCGGCGAGGAGATTCACGTGGAGGCCCGCGCACCCTCCTTCCTGCACCGCCAAGTGCGCAACCTGGTGGGCAGCGTGGCGCTCGTCGGCCAGGGCAAGTGGGACCGGGCCAAGCTGGCAGCCGTGCTCGCCGCCCGCGACCGCACCGCCGCCGGCCCGGCGGCGCCGGCCGAGGGGCTCTATCTGGTCGCCGTGGACTATCCGAGTTAGGGCGCCGTGCGTCGGGCGTGCCGCCAAGCTGCGCCCCACAGTGCCTCAAGATTGGCATCCGCCAACGGAACAGCATAATGGCTGTCTAAGCGAACGATCCTTTAGAGCGGAGGCCAATCGATATGAAGAAGCTGTTCTTGAACCCGCCGGGGTCGCCGACGCCGAAGAGTTATCATCACGCCGTGGCCGTCGAAGGGGGACGCACGATCTACCTGTCCGGTCAGGTCGCATTCGATTCGGAGCGCAAGATCGTCGGCTCGGGCGATGTTGTTGCGCAGACTCGTCAGGCCATGAGGAATCTAAAAGCCGCCGTAGAGGCGGCCGGCGGAAAGGTATCGGACATCGTGCAGATCACGACTCACGTGGTGGATTACGAACCCGGCCAACTGGATGACATTACCGGCGCGATTGCCGAATCCTTTGGGCCCGAAGGTCTGCCGGCGAACACCCTGGTCGGCGTCGTATCGCTTTCGACCGACGGTTTGCTAGTCGAAATCGGCGGCATAGCCGTAACCGACTCTCCCTTGCCATAGGCGGTTCGTCTTCGGAGCGCTTCATCTCCGCTCGCGGACGCTCACCAGCCTCTCACCTGAAACCATTGAAACACGATTTCCGGCCGCGCGCCGTCAAACTGAAATCTCCCTGTCGAGAATAGCCAGCGTGCCGCGAACGGCCGGCGGAGCGCCGCGAGGGATCCCCCCTCTCTCCCCCCGCGCGAAGCTCCGCCGAACGTTCGTGCCCTTGCTTGAACCGAGACGACAGGAGACTTTCAGTGCCGAAATACAGACACGCCTTGCCCCAGCTCGACGGGGACCTCTACCTGACCGACGGCGGCATCGAGACCACCCTCATCTTCCATGACGGCCTCGACCTGCCTCACTTCGCCGCCTTCGACCTACTGAAGGACGGCGCGGGCCGGGAAACCCTCAAGCGCTACTTCCGCACCCATGCCTCCATCGCCAAGGCCTACGGCGTCGGCTTCATTTTGGAGAGCGCCACCTGGCGCGCCTCGGCCGACTGGGCGGCCCTGCTGGGCTACAGCCCGGAGGAGCTGGCCGAGGCCAACCGCCAGTCCATCGCGCTCCTGGAAGAGGTGCGCGCAGAGTTTGAGAGTGAGTTCGAGGACGACACGACCAAGATGGTGATCAGCGGCTGCATCGGACCGCGCGGCGACGGCTACGACCCGGGCGCCCTCATGACCCCGGAACAGGCGGAGGCCTATCACGACGAGCAAATCGCCACCTTCAGCCGCACCGAGGCGGACATGATCACCGCCATCACCATGACCAACACGCCCGAGGCAATCGGCATCACCCGCTCGGCCCAGAGCGTCGGCCTGCCGGTGGTGATCGCCTTCACCGTGGAGACCGACGGGCGTCTGCCGACGGGCCAGAGCCTGAAGGAGGCCATCGAGGCGGTCGACGCGGCCACAGGCAAGGGCCCGGCCTACTACATGGTCAACTGCGCCCACCCGACCCACTACGACACCACGCTCGCGACGGACGAGGACTGGGTGAAGCGGATCCGCGGCCTGCGCTCCAACGCCTCGACCATGAGCCATGCCGAGCTGGACGAGGCC
>CALJXB010000057.1 GCA_937974415.1 uncultured Kiloniellales bacterium | reverse complement strand
CTCGGGCAAGATGTTCCCGGCCCAGTACCGCGGCGGCATCTTCTCCGCCCAGCACGGCTCCTGGAACCGCACCACGCCGATCGGCGCGCGAGTCATGTTTACCTCGGTGAACGACGACGGCTCGGTGGGTGAGACCACGGTATTCGCCGACGGTTGGATCGACGAGAACGGAGAATATCTCGGGCGCCCGGTCGACATCGCCCAGCTGCGCGACGGCTCGATCCTGGTCTCCGACGACCTGGCGGGGGCGATCTACCGCATCTCCTACGCCAACTGAACGCGATTCCTTTCTCCTAATCTGTGGGCCTCGGCGCTGGGTTTGGCGCCGGGGCTCCTCTTCTGAGCGCAAGGCTTGAGCCATGGAAAAATTAGGCCTGACCTTAGCCAGTACACTATTGGCCCTTGGTCTCCTCCTGACGGGCGCGGCCGAAGCGGGCGATGCGGCGATCGGAAAGCGGAAAGCCAAGATGTGTCAGACCTGCCACGGCATCGACGGGCTGGCCAGAATTCCGACCGCGCCACACATCGCAGGCGAGTCCCAAGTCTATCTCGTGACTCAGCTCAAGGCGTTCCGTTCCGGCACGCGGACCCACGAGATCATGTCGCTGATCGCCAAGGACTTGAGCGACGAGGACATCGAGAATCTTGCGGCCTGGTATTCCGGCATCGAGATCGACGTTAGGATGCCCGAATAGCGCGTTTCCGAGTTGCGACACCATCGCGAAGCAGGTTTTGCATGATCCCTTGGGTGAATCTCCTTCCCGCCGCAGCCTTTGTCAGCGCCGTCTCGCCCTTCCCCGGGCAAGCGGTGCAGCTGGCGCAGCTCTACGGCGGCCAGTCCCTGGTCTGCCAGGAGATCCAACAGCGTTTCACCGTCGAACAGGCCCGCCTGAACAGCCGCATGGTCAATGAGTTTTTCTTCGACGCCAGCGAACGCGGCTGCCTCGGCCTGGTCGAACGCTTCGTCGGCCTCGGCGCGTCCTTGCAGGCCCGGGACCGCGGCGGCAATACCGGCCTCCTGCTGGCCGCCCATGGGGGCGAAACAAAGGTGGTGACCTGGCTGTTGGACCGGGGCTCGGACCTGGAGCACCAGAACCTGGTCGGCAGCACCGCGCTGCTCAAGGCCGTGACCATGAACCGGCGGCGCACCACCAAGGCCCTGCTCGAGGCCGGCGCGGACCCGAACAAAGCGAACCGGCGCGGCGTGGCGCCACTGACGGCCGCCGCGTTCAACGGCAACGATCGGCTCGCAAAGATGCTGCTCGAGGCCGGCGCGCAACAGGGCGGCGTGGACGCCACCGGCAAGACCGCCATCGTCTATGCCGCCGCCAAGGGATTCCCCGACGTGGTCGACTTGCTGTTGGAGTCCGGCGTCGAGGTCGACGCGCGCTACGGCAACGGCTTGACCGCCCTCATGTGGGCCGCCGGCCACAGCAACGAGGTTCCCGTCGGCGAGGGCGTGGAGACGGTAGAGCTGCTGCTGGCGCGCGGCGCCGGGGTCGACCTGGCCGACGATCGCGGCCGCACCGCCCTGATGATCGCCGCCGAACGCGGCCACGCCGAGATCGTGGCAAGCCTCCTGGCCACCGGCGCCGACCCCGCGGCACGGGACCTGGAGGGCCGGAGCGCCCTCGACCTGGCATCCGAGGCGGCCGTCCGCAAGGCGCTAGGCGGCGGCTGACCCCAAGCTTTCGAACGGAAGGGGCTCAGAGGCCCGCGAGATAGTGGGCCATGGCCTCTATATCCGCGTCCTTGTAATCCCCGAGGAGCGAACTCTTGGCCGGAGAATTGAGGCGGATATCTTCCTGGAACTCGTTCATGGTGCGCTCCAGATAGTCCGGCTGTTGGCCGGCGAGACGCGGCACCCGGCTATCGCCAAGATAGCTTCCTAAATGGCACTGTGTGCATTGGCCGGCGGTGAGGCCACTTTGGGCGACGGGGATTTCACCGTCTTCCGCGCGATAGCCGATGGTCGGCCAGGGCTTCTCGGAGAAGTGCTGCGCCAGCGCCTTCATCTGATCCTTGGAGAACTCGGCGACGATTCCTGCCATGACCTCGTTGGCCCGCAGCCCGGACTTGTAGTCCTTCATCTGTACATAGAGGTAATAGTACTCCTGGCCCCAGATGATCGGGATGTCCGACTCGACCGGCCGACCGTCCTCGCCATGACACGAGGTGCAGAGGGTGACGGTCTCCTCGAGGTCCTGGGCGGGTACGACCGAGGGCCGGCTTGCCACAAGCACGCAAAGCACCAAAAGAAAAAGACGCACCAATCGCGCCGCCGAAAGTCTCGCGGTCATACTGTTACGGCTACCTGATCTCTTTTGCACCGAGGCCAAAGAAGCGGCGGGGCCGCACGACCGCGACCCCGCCTCATAACATCAGTCCGCCAAGGTGAAGGCAATGATGTTGTTGCCGCGCTTGTAGTTGAGCTGCGTGTTGCCGCCCGCCGCAACGACGATGTACTGCTGGCCGTCGACGGTGTAGGACGACGGCGGCGCGTTCACGCCGGCGCCAGCCTGGAAGTTCCAGAGAATGCTGCCCGTCCCGGCATCGTAGGCCTTGAACTGGCCATTGCCCTCGCCGGCGAAGAGCAAACCGCCGGCGGTCGCCAGGATGCCGCCGATCATGGGCTGCGGCGTCTTGACCTTCCAGCGGATCTTGCCGGTGTTGTAGTCGACCGCGGTCACGTTGCCCCACTGCTCTTCGCTCGGGATCACCTTAAAGGCGCCGCCGAGCCAAAGCTTGCCTTCCGGATAGGGCGTGCTTTCCACGTGATAGGTCATCGGCTGATGCAGGTTGATGGCATAGACCAGTCCGAGTCCCTCGTTGACCGTCATGGGCGACCATTCGACGCCGCCGTTGGCGCCGGGCAGCATGCGCGCGCCCTCGGCCGTCGGCAGAACCCACATGTTCTCCTGGGGCACCATGGCCTCGGAGAAACGGATCAGGCTGCAGTCGTCCCGGTTATGCACGTAGACATGACCAGTCTTGCCGCCGTGCAGCACGCCAGGAACCGAATTGCCATCCCCGTCCATCACGTCGATCAGGATCGGCGGACTGACCGCATCCAGGTCCCAGACATCGTGGGCGATGTACTGGAAGTGGCAAACGTACTCGCCGGTGTCGAGATCGACCGAGATGAGGGAGTTGGTGTAGAGGTTGTCGCCCGGCCTGAGCGAGCCGTCGAGATCGGGCGATGGGTTGCCGGCCATGAAGAAAATACGGTTCGTCTCGAGGTCGACCGCCGGGTTCTGCCACACGCCGCCGCCGAGCGTCTTGTAGGGATCGCCCAACTCCTTGAGCGCCGCCTTCTCGGCGTCAATGTCGCGCAGCATGTCGCGACCGGTGGCATCGTGAGTGGCCCAGACGCCCACCGAATCCTCGGCGGTCGTGTGGAAGGTCCACAGGAGTTCGCCGGACTTGGCGTCGTAGGCCTTGACGAAGCCGCGCACGCCGTATTCGCCACCGTTGGTGCCGATCAGGATCTTCCCGTTGACGGCGGTCGGCGCCATGGTCTCGCTATAGCCGAGTTCCGGGTCGGCGATCTGCTGTTCCCAGACCTGCTTGCCGGTCTTGGCATCGAGCGCCACCAGCTTGGCATCGAGC
>CALJXB010000056.1 GCA_937974415.1 uncultured Kiloniellales bacterium | reverse complement strand
CGACGTCGCGATAGTCCTCCTCGGTCCGCAAAACGGAGGTCATCGTGGTGTATTTTCGCATGAAGTCTTCGAGGTCCTCGAGCACGTACCACATGTTGAACTCTTCCACGGTCCTGAACGGCAGCTCGACGACGTTGCGCTCGGCCAGGCGCAGCAGCACCTCCGGCGGCACGGAATCGAGATGCACGTGCAGATCCGCCTTGGGGACGGATTCGATAAAGCGCCTTAGATTCTCGTCGATCATGACTCGAGCGCTTCGGCAGGCGTAACGATCAAGCTGCCGGTTCCTCGGCGGCCTCTCCGGACCAGGGCGTGAGGATGCCCGGCATGTCGATGAACCCCGGGAGCACCATGACCCGCGCGAGCCAGCGTTCGATGGCCGGGTATTCGTCCCGGGCGATGCCGCCGTCATTGCTCAGCGCAACATAGGGAAAGCACGCGATGTCGGCGACGGTCGGCTCGGGTCCGGCGACCCAGGGGCAGTCGCGCAGCTCCTGCTCGGCCAGGTGATCGTCGAGAACGACGAAGGCCTGGCGGGCCTGCTCGCGAAGGCTCGCCACGTCGAAGGGGTAGTTCAGCACATCGTGCAGGCGCGCGGCCGAGGCCGTCATGAGTTCGCCACCGGCAAACGACAGCCACATGGCGACCCGGCCCCGGGCGGCCGCGTCGTCTGGATACCAGGAACCGCTCGGATCGTACTTCGACGCCAGATAGACGAGAATGGCCTGTGCGTCGCGCAATACCAAGTCGCCGTCGCGCAGCACCGGCAATTGCCCCAAGGGATTGAGCTGCAGGAAGTCCGGTTTCTTATGTTCCTTGGCAGGGTAGAAGCCGACGGGAACCGTCTCGTAGTCCTGCCCCAGGAGGCTCAGAAACAAGCGGACTTTGTAGCAACTCCCCGAGAGGACAAAATCGTAGAGCCTAATCATTGTGTTTGACCTCAAGTGACTGACGAATCACGCGACGCCGAATTCCACACCCAAGTTCTTCAGCCAACGACGGTATTGAATCGCGGAGGTATCGGCCCGGCTCGGCAGCTCCGCCTTCGGGTCGAGCGGCAGCCGCGCCGGGCGTTGGTTCTCGAGGATGATGCGGTCTTGCAGAAATATCCCCTGCTGCCACTGAAGCATGCCTTCGTAGGAGCTGACATCGTCGTAGACGAGCATGAAGCAGTGAACGTCGCAGAGGGTCTCCTCCAGAGGCTGCGGGAAAATCCCGATCAGATCGAAGGCGCCGGCCTTTCCCGGGCTCGACTTGTAGAGCACCGCCGCATAGGGCTGGGGCACCCGGTAGAGGTAATCCACCTGGGCGGCGCCGGACGAGGCCGCCATGGCTTGGGGCTGGTAGAAGCCGCATTCGGTGACCCAGAGTTCGCCGCTGCTCTCGTCCAGCTTCGCCTTGTAGGGCGTGACCTCGGTCATCGGCTCGGCCCCGAGGATGTCGGTATGGACGAAGGGAAAGTGGGACAGGTCGAGGAAGTTCTCCACGATGCGCCCCGGCGAGGTGCGCACGGTGAGCACGCCGCAGACGACCAGGCGGCGGCCGTCTTCTTCGAACTCCGGCATATCGAACAGCGGCTTTACCGGCGCGCCCAGGGTGGTCCAGACGTAGCCGTAGCGCTCCAGGCAGGGAAGCTTCCGGAGCGTCTCCCCCTCCTCGGTCCTTTCCTCGATCGTCACCGTGCCCGAGGCCGAGCGCTCGCCCAGGATGGGCCGGCCCAAAAGGCGCGTCCGGCGCGGCTGGTCCGAGCGCAGGTCTTCGCTGCTCTCGATCACATACCACTGGTCGAGGGCGGCCGGCTCAAGGTCTTTGCTCACGAGATGGACTCCTCTTTACTAGGGCGGCCGAGGCTCACGTCCAGGGACGAAAACCATCGAAGGGCGCCTCCGGGTGCTCCAGGAACCAACGCAAACGCCGGGCCCAGCGGCCGAAGTAAAGGCGCCTTTGCCGATCGGTCTCGTCGTTGCCGCTCGACTGGGTCGCCAGGTGCACGCCGGTGCGCCGCTCGGTCATGGCCTGCAGCGCGAGCATCAGGGCCTCCGGTGGTTCGTCTTCGGTTTTAGCAACGACGCGAATGACGGATCGGGCCGGGCGCATGCCGTGATAGCTCGTCGAGAAGGCTTCCTCTGGCTCGCGGCCTCGGCGCCGCCAGGCGACGACGGCATGGCTTTCGTCCGCACCGCGGCCGTGATCAAGGACCTCGCCCTCGAAGCCGGCGCCTGGCATGGCTTCGAGCGCACGGGAGGCGGGCGGGAAATAGGCCCCGACCAGGCGATCGGCCAAGGTTTCTAGTGAGCCGTCGACAAAGATGCTCTTGCAGAACAGCGCGTCGGCCTGCGTGTCGCCGGCCGCAGCCGTATCCTCGAAGCCGTCGCCGTCGCCCGCCAACCGGATCCAGATCAGGCCGCCCGACTCCCGGCAGCCGTAGCTCGGAACGCAGACGCTCGCCGGCGGGGATATCTTGCGGTGGGCGGGCATGAACTTGCACTGAGCGGCGGTGTCGAACTGCCAGCCGTGATAGCGGCAAGACAGGCGGTCGCCGCGCACTTGGCCGAAGGAAAGTCGCATGCCCCGGTGCGGGCACTGGTTGCGCCAGGCCTGGGCCGAGCCGCTTTCACCGCGCCAAAGGGCGATGTCTTCGCCCAAAAGGGTGACCGCGCGCGCCGTGCCCGCCGGCAGGTCGCTCATGCCCGCTACGGCATGCCAGTCTTGGCGTGTTTCGCTCATGCTCGCATGTCCTATGCCTTTTCCATCGGATCAAGCCCGACGATAGGGGACCCCGAGGGCGGCCGGCTGGCCGGCGCGGACCTTGAAGCCCATCATCAGAAGGATCGAAGCCAGATACGGCAGGGCCAAGAAGACCTGGTGCGGCACCGCGACGCCGATCACCTGCACATGGGTGGCCAGGGCCTCGAGAAACGCGAAGACCAAGACCGCCAAGAGGACGCCCTTGGGCATCCAATTGCCGGCAATGATCGCGACGATGGCGAGCCAGCCCCGGCCCGCTGTGACCTCCGCGAGGAAGCGGTCGGAAAAACCCAGCATGAGAAACCCGCCGCCCAGCCCCGTCATGACGCTGCCGAAGACGACAGCGCAATACTGCCGCGCCGCGACATTCACGCCCTTGACGTCGAGGGCCTTGGGATTCTCGCCCAGGCAGCGAACTTCCAAGCCGTATTTAGTGCGGTAGAGGAAGTACCAGACCAGCGGCACCGCCAGGACCGCGAAGTAGGTCAGGCCCCGTTGGGTAAACAGGATCTCGCCCAGGTAGGGGATGTCCGACAGTCCCGGAAGCGCGACGTTCTCGAAACCGTCGAAGGTCGGCTGCGGCCGGCCGGCGATGTAACTGCGGAACCAGAACAGCGTCAGGCCGCTCGCCAGAAGGTTCAGCCCGAGCCCGGTGACGAAGTGGTCGACCCGCAGGGTCACCGTCATGAACGCGACCAGCAGGCCCATGAGGGCGCCGGCCAATAGGGCGGCCAAAACCGCACCGACAAGCGAGTCGGCGGCGGTCACGACGATATAGGCCACGAAGGCGCCCATCAGCATGGTGCCCTCGACGCCCATGTTCCAGATGCCGGCGCGCTGAGTGACCAGCTCGCCGATGGCGGCGAACAAGAGCGGCGTCATGATCCGAACCGTGGCGGCCAGGATGCTGACGAGGATGGCCTCTTGGAACAGCTCACCCATTGTTCTGGACCCTCACCAGCCGGAAACGGGAGATCACCCCGGCCATCAGAACGAAGAGCAGAATGATTCCCTCGATGGCCGGCACCAGCGCGGAGGGGACCCCGCTCAGGATTTTCATGTAAAGCGCCCCGCTCTCCAGGCCGCCGAAGAACAGGCCGGCCAGGACCGTTCCTCCCGGGCGCAAGCCGCCGATCATGCCGATGATGATCCCGGTGTAGCCCAGGCCGAAAAGATAGTCGCCGCGCAGGCGGTGTCCCACGCCGAAGAGTTCGCTCAGGCCCGCGACGGCAGCGATTCCGCCCGAGATCGCCATGACCAGGACGATGGTGCGGGACACGTCGGTGCCGCGCGAGCGCAGTGCCGTGGGATTGAAGCCGAGGGCACGGATCTCGAAGCCCAGCGGTGTCTTCTCCAGCAGGATGGTGCACGCGACAGCGACCACGATGGCGAACAGGAAGCCGATGTGCAGCTTGCTGCCCGCCATCAGAAGAGGCAGGTGCGCGGCCTCCGGAACCGGCGCCGACTGGTGATAGCTGACCGTCTCTCCGATCTCGGTCCAGGGTCCGCCGGCCAGCAGGTAGGACAGCAGATAGACCACCAAGTAGTTCAACATCACCGTGGAGATGATCTCGCTGACGCGGAATCGGGTCTTTAGGACCCCCGCCAGCGCGCCCAGCAAGGCACCGCCGACGACGCCGAAGATCACGATGCCGCCGATCAGAATGACGCTCGGCAGGCCGGCCAGGATCAGGCTGCCGAGATAGGCGGCCATGGCGCCGGCGTAGAGCTGGCCTTCCTGGCCGATGTTCCAGATCTGGGCACGAAACGCGACGACCGTGGCCAATCCGGTCAGGATGAGCGGCGTCGCCTTGACCAGGGACGCGGTGATTGCCTTGAAGCTGCCGAAGGCGCCCTGGAAGAGCGCGCTGAAGGCCTTGAAGACATCGGCGCCGCTGGTCGCTACCAGGAGACCCGACACCGCGAAGCCGGCCACCACCGCGACCGTGAAGGCGCCGGTTGTCCAGGCCCAATTGGTTTCTAAGCGCGGCTCGACCTTGATCATGGCCGGGCCGCCTCCCGGTCTCCCGTGTGGCCCGCCATGAGCAGGCCGACCTCCTCGATCGAGGTGGTCTTGGGGTCGAGGACGGCCATGATCCGGCCCTTGAAGAAGACGGCGATGCGGTCCGCCAGGTTGAACAGGTCGTCCAGCTCCTCCGATGC
>CALJXB010000055.1 GCA_937974415.1 uncultured Kiloniellales bacterium | reverse complement strand
TCATCCTAAAATTCTTATGGGCATCGCTACTGGCAAAGGCCGCCGGGCGCTGGCCACCAGCCTGGAGCGCCACGGGATCGGCCGGCACTTCGCGACCCTCAAGACGGCCGACGACGGGCCCGGCAAGCCCCATCCCCAAATCCTGCTGGACGCCATGGCGGAGTTCGGGGTCGAGGCGGAGCAAACCCTTGTGGTGGGCGACACCACCTACGACATGGAGATGGCGGTCAACGCCGGCGCCCGTGGCCTGGGCGTGGCCTGGGGCTATCATGCGCCCCAGGACTTACTGGCCGTCGGCGCGGAGCGGGTGTTGGAGACCTTCGCAGATTTGACTTTGACCCTCATCGGCATCGAAGGGGTCGGCCTGGAGGAACCCTCATGAAAAAGCTGAAGTGGATCGTCACTGGGCTGGTGGCGCTCGTGGTGGCGCTCGTGGTGGCCGGATACGTGGTCCTCTCGACGATGGATTTCGACTATCTGCGCCCGCGGATCGAGGCCGAGGCGAAGAAGGCGACCGGACGGGACCTCGAGATCGCCGGCCAGATCCGCGTCCAGCCGTCGTTGACGCCGACGCTCGCGATCAACCGGGTCTCCTTCGCCAACGCCCCCTGGGGCAGCCGCCCGGAAATGGTGACGCTCGAGCGCTTCGAGGTCGAGGTGGCACTCCTGCCGCTTCTGTCCGGCGACATCGAGATCCGCCGCCTGGTCATCGTGCGGCCCAAGATCCTCCTGGAGACCGACGCCGAGGGCCAAGCCAACTGGTCCATGGAGGGCATTGCTGAAACCGCCGAGGACACTGCCGAAGAGGCGGGCCCCAAGGCCGAGACCACCATCGGCGGCCTGCCGATCCTGCACGAGGTCGTCATCGAGGACGGCCTGCTGACTTACCGGGACGGCCAGACCGGCGAGACTATGGAAGTCGCGCTCACCCGGCTCACCAGCAGCGCCAAAGGCCCGACCCAGCCGATTTCCCTGGACCTGGAGGGCAGCTACAACGGCGCTCCCATCAAGCTCGCCGGCACCCTGGGCGCGCCGGTGGCGCTCAACCAGGGGCCGTTTCCGGTCGACCTGACGGCCGAGGCCGGCGGCGCCACGGTGACGGTCGCCGGGGCCATCGCCGAGCCCCTGGCGGGCCGGGGCATCGACCTCAAGATAACCGCCAAGGGCAAGCTCCTGTCCGACTTGGGCGCCGTGGCCGGTGCTGCCCTGCCACCGCTCGGGCCCTACGACGTCTCCGTCCGTGTGAAGACCGACGGCGACCCGGTCACCCTGACCGAGCTCGCCGCCAAGATCGGCGGCAGCGATCTGGCGGGCCAAGCGACCCTGAGCCTGGGCGGCAAGCGCCCCGCCATCTCCGGCGCCTTCACCTCCCAATTGCTGGACTTGGCCGATTTCGCGCCGCCCGGCGAGGCCGGGGGAGAGGCCGTTGCCGAGGCCGGCCCGGAGAGCCCCTACGTCTTCACCGAGGAGCCCCTGCCGCTGGACGGCCTCAAGGCGGCGGACGCCGACCTCAAGCTTGGCGTCGCGACCCTGCGCCTGCAGGAGACGCTGGCGCTCCAGGACTTGGACCTGACCCTCAAGCTGGCCGGCGGCCGCCTGCAGCTGGCGCCGCTCACGACCCGCATCGCGAATGGCAGCCTTGAGGCGAACGTCGATCTCGACGGCGCCAAAGAGGTGCCTAGCCTGGCTGCGCGTCTGAAGGGTGCGGGAATCGACTACGGCCAGCTCTTGAAGGACATGGAGATCGAAGACGGCGTGCAAGGCACCCTCGACCTCGACATCGATCTCAATGGCGCCGGCGCGTCGCCACGCGCCATCGCCGCCGGCCTCAACGGCAAGACCGAGATCGTCTCCAACGAAGGCGTGATCAGCAACCAGCTCTTGAAGGTCGTCGGCGTCGGCCTGAGCGATGTTCTGGGCCCGCTGATGGGCGGGGATGAGGACGCCAAGCTCAACTGCATCGTCAGCCGTTTCAACATCGAGCACGGGCTCGCCACCAGCGTCGCCATGATCTTCGATTCCGAGGCCTTCACGGTGACCGGCGGCGGCATCGTCGATCTCAAGACCGAGCGACTCGACCTGCAAATGGATACCGCCACCCGCGAGACCAGCATCGCCAGCCTGGCGGTGCCCTTCAACATCGGCGGGACCCTCAAGTCGCCTTCCTTCACGCCGGATCCGGTCGGCACCGCCCTCGGCGCGGCCAAAGTCGTCGGCATGTTCGTGGCGCCGCCGCTCGCACTCAGCAGCCTGATTGCCGAGAAGTCGGTCTCGGACGGCGGCGAGAACGCCTGCGTGGCAGCCCTGGAGGCGGCCGCCAGCGGCCAGGCCCAGGAGCAGAAGTCGACCCTGGACACGGTGACCGAGGATCCGGAGAAGGCGCTGGAGGACGTCGGCAAGACCCTGGAGGGGGTCGGCGAGGGGCTCAAGAACCTGTTCGGGAACTAGGGTCGCTGGGTGACCGCCGCGCCGCCCCTGAAACGCTTCTACAAGGAGGCCCGCGCCGCCGCCCGCGAGGGCGGCTATGGGGTGCAGCTCGACGGGCGCGACATCCGCACCCCGGCCAAGGCGGCGCTCGTGCTGCCCAGCGCCGGGCTCGCCGAGGCCGTGGCCGGGGAGTGGGCGGCCCAGGGCGAGCGCATCGAGCCCGCGACCATGCCGCTCATGAGCCTGGCCTGCACGGCTATCGACCAGGTCGCGCCTAACCGCGGCGCGGTGATCGGCGAGCTCATGGACTATGCCGGCAGCGACCTGCTGTGCTATCGGGCGGACCGTCCCGAGGCGCTGGTGGCCCGTCAGGCGGAGGTTTGGCAGCCCCTGCTGGACTGGGCCGCGCGAGAGCTCGACGCGCCGCTACGGGTGATCTGCGGCATCCGCCATGAGCCGCAGCCGGAAGACGCCTTGGCGGCCTTGCGGCGCGCCGTGGCGGCGCTGGAGGATTTCCCCCTGACCGCCCTCGACACGGCGACCCGGGCGTCGGGCTCGCTGGTCATCGCCTTGGCGCTTCATCGCGGGCAGGTCGGCGCCGAGGCCGCCTTCGAGGCCGCGGAGCTGGACGCTACTTTTCAGATCGAGCATTGGGGCGAGGACCCGGAAGCGACCCGCCGCCGGGCGGCTGTTCTGGCCGATCTGGCCGCGGCCGGGCGCCTCATGGACTTGGCGTCCGATTGAGCCTTCCGAGCCCGCATGCTATCAGCAGCGGGGCAAGAAGCATGCAAGACGGCTGAATGGGGGGACGGCCATGCAGGACATCATCCGCCAGCTCGAGGAAAAGCGCGAACGGGCCCGCGCCGGCGGCGGCCCGCGCCGGGTCGAGGCGCAGCACAAGAAGGGCAAGCTCTCCGCCCGCGAGCGCATCGAGGTTCTGCTCGACGAAGGCTCCTTCGAGGAGTGGGACATGTTCGTCGAGCATCGCTGCAGCGACTTCGGCATGAGCGAGAACAAGGTGCCCGGCGACGGCGTGGTGATCGGCTACGGCACCGTCAACGGCCGCCTGGTCTTCGTCTTTAGCCAGGATTTCACCGTGTTCGGCGGTGCCTTGTCCGAGCCCCACGCCGAGAAAATCTGTAAGGTCATGGACAAGGCCATGCAGGTCGGCGCCCCGGTGATCGGCCTCAACGATTCCGGCGGCGCGCGCATCCAGGAGGGCGTGGCCTCGCTCGCCGGCTACGCCGAGGTGTTCCAGCGCAACGTCATCGCCTCGGGCGTGGTGCCGCAGATCTCGCTGATCATGGGTCCCTGCGCCGGCGGTGCGGTCTATTCGCCGGCCATGACCGACTTCATCTTCATGGTGAAGGACAGCTCCTACATGTTCGTGACCGGCCCCGACGTGGTCAAGACGGTGACCCACGAGGCGGTGACCCACGAGGAGCTGGGCGGCGCGGTCACCCATTCGACGCGCTCCGGCGTCGCCGACCTCGCCTTCGAGAACGACGTGGAGGCCCTGCGCGAGCTGCGCCGCTTCATCGACTTCCTGCCCGCCTCGAGCCGGGAAGGGCCGCCGAGCCGGCCGAGCCGCGATCCCGCCGACCGGGACGAGATGTCGCTCGATACCCTGGTGCCGGCCGACCCGACCAAGCCCTACGACATCAAGGAGCTGATCGAGAAGGT